>JAVHOZ010000066.1:0-2003 GCA_036170335.1 Candidatus Magasanikiibacteriota bacterium
ATCCGATGAAAGTAAATCAAAATCGTGAATTTATTTTACCAATGATTACTGAGGGCGCCAATTTGGAAACTTCTTCCGCCAATGAACTTTGGATAGTAAAACGTCTATGGCAAGAACACAAATTTAATTCCCGTATTAAAGTTATTTGTAATGGTCCAAAAACTACCGAATATTTAGCTTTGATAAAAGAGTTACGTGAACAAGGTTTGGATATTGTACCAATTATCGAGGATCATCAAGAATATGAAAGTTTAAAAAATTACAAAGGTGAAGTTGGTATTCGAGTTGATCTTTGTGTTCGCACCAAATCTCATTGGGATCACTCTGTCGACAGATTTGGTTTTACTCCGGATGAAATTTTTGCCTTGGGGAAAATTCGCAATTTAAAAATTCTACACTATCATACCGGTTCACAAATTCCTCATGCCAATGATATTTTGAACGCTTTGAAGGAGGGATTGTCTATTTATAAAAAATTAAAAATGATCAATCCTCAACTTGATACCATCGATATTGGCGGTGGTTTTGCTGTCAATCGTGAAAAGAAAAAGATGTATTCGGTGCAGGGCATAGTGCAGCGTATTATTAGCTATTTGGACAAACATTCCAACGGTGATGGTATCGCTCCACCGCATATTATTTGTGAATGGGGAAGTCATGTTATGGCACCGTCCCAGATCACTGTCTTTAAAGTTATTTCCCAAAAAGACGTCAATAAAAAAGGGGCGGCGGCTCGTAAATGGTATATTATTGATGGGAGTTTTATGAATGATCTGATTGATACTTGGGCAATAAAACAAAAGTGGCATGTGGTGCCGATAAATAATTTAGATTCAAGAAAGTTTGAACGGGTATGGATGTGTGGTAGTAGTTGTGACAGTGATGATAAATATACGGCTGGTAGTTATGTGCGTTTGCCGAAATTAAAAGAAGGCGAAGATCAATATGTGGCTTTTTTTGATACCGGAGCTTATCAAGACGCTCTGGGTTCTCAACATTGTTTGTTGTCTTCTCCGGCGAATATAGTATGTCAAGACGGTGATATTAAAGTCGCTCATGAACATGAAACGCCAGAAGAAATCGGCAAGAAGTTTGGTTGGTAAAAAAAGTGTAATTATTTTTATGTATCAGAGAACAAAATATCCGAAAAATTTTGGTGGTTTGAGTGGTCAAATTTACAAAGAGGCAAAGGCAGTAGTGTTGCCGGTGCCATATGATAAAACTTCTTCTTTTGGGAAGGGTGCCGACAAAGGACCACAAGCAGTGATTGATACCTCGCCCCAAATTGAACTGTATGATCGTGAATTTGATTGTGAACCATATACCAAATATGGGATTTTTACATTGCCGTCTTTGAAGGTTGGAAAGATGAATTCAGAAAAAATGTTGGCGACAGTTGGAAAAAAATACGGCGAACTTTTGAAAGATAATAAATTTGTTGGCATGCTTGGCGGCGAACATTCTATTACTCCAAGTGTGATACCGGCACTAAAGAAAAAATATCCAAATTTATCGATTTTACAATGGGATGCGCATGGTGATTTGCGTGATAGTTATGAGGGTACAAAAAATAGTCATGCTTGCGCAATGCGTCGCTGTTATGACCACATAGACAATATTGTGCAAGTTGGTATTCGTAGTATTTGCCAAGATGAAGCCGATTTTATAAAAGAAAAAAATATTGCGGGAAATATTTATCACCCCCGTCGTTTTGGGTTGGATCAGGCGACCAAAGCCAAATCTATTGCTGAGATTGTCAAAAAACTTTCGGATGATGTTTATATTACTATTGATTTAGATGGTTTTGATCCAAGTATTTTGCCGGCGACCGGCACTCCTGAACCGGGTGGTCTTGGTTGGTATGATTGTCTGGATCTGATGAAAGTGATATTTGAGAAAAAAAATGTGGTAGGTTTTGATGTAGTGGAGTTAGCACCAATCAAAGGTTTTCCTGCATCTGAATTTATGGCCGCTTTGTTGGTTTATAAATTGTTCAATTATAA
>JAVHOZ010000067.1:0-10032 GCA_036170335.1 Candidatus Magasanikiibacteriota bacterium
TGGGTATTCAAGACACAAAATAATATGTCCACAATTATTGAATTGCAAAATGTGGCCAAAGAATATCACAATGAAGATTTGGTAACGCCAGTTTTGCATAATATAAATTTTAAAATAGAAAAAGGTGAATTTGTAGCGATAATGGGACATAGTGGATCCGGCAAATCTACCCTGATGCATATTTTGGGTTTTTTGGACAAAATTTCTGCCGGAAAATATATTTTTGATGGTCGTGATGTTAGTACTCTGACAGATGACGAGCTGGCTTTTATGCGCGGTGACTCGGTTGGTTTTGTGTTTCAAGCGTTTCATCTTTTACCGCGCACGACTATCTTGGAAAATGTAATGTTGCCATTGATATATACCAATGTATCTGAAAAAGAAAGAATAAAACGTGCCACCGAGGCATTAAATTCAGTTGGTTTATCTCATCGTTTGCAATACTCACCGGGACAACTTTCTGGTGGTGAAAAACAGCGCGCGGCGATAGCACGTGCTTTGGTCAACAATCCTTCAGTTATATTTGCGGACGAACCAACTGGTAATTTGGATTCCAAATCCGGTTTGCAAGTTATGAGAATTTTACAAAAATTAAATGAAGATGGTCATACAATAATTTTAGTAACTCATGAAAAATATACTGCCGAACACGCCAAAAGAATTTTGCGCGTGAGTGATGGAAATATTATCGCCGATGAATTAGTAAAAAATCGTATAGTCGCCAGTGAAATCACTGATCTTATAAAATAATTTTTGGAATGTGAATATTGTTGAAAATGTTCATGGAGTTTGGCAGCTTATAGGTCGTAATAAAATGCGATCGTTTTTAACTATGCTTGGTATTATTATTGGAATAATGGCAGTGATTATTGTGATGTCAGTAGGAGCGGGTGTGCAAAGTTTAATTATCAATCAAGTTAGTAGTTTGGGATCAAATTTGGTAGGTGTGTTGCCGGGACATTCAGATGAAAAAGGACCACCTGCTTCGGTTTTTGGAGTGGTGGTAACTTCTCTAAAAGAAGATGATCTAACTGCTTTGCTAAAGGAATATCCTCATTTTATCGCTGCGACCGGTTATGTAAAAGGCACAGATACTGTTGTGTGGGGGGAAATAAAAACTGATACCACTTTCGTAGGGGTAAATGCTGATTTGCCAAATGTTGAAGATGCCGGTATCGAAAAAGGACGTTTTTTTACAACCGATGAGGATCGTGGTTCCGATAAAGTAGCAGTATTGGGTGGACAGACGGCCAAAGATTTATTTGGCGAACAAGATCCCTTGGGGGCAAAAATAAAAATTAAAAAAACATCTTTTAATATTATTGGAGTGATGAAAATGCGCGGGACTTCCGGATTTCAGAATCAAGATAATCAAATTTTTGTTCCCTTGAGTACTGCTCAAAAATTATTATTGGGAATCAACTATATTAGTTTTGCCAGATTAAAAGTAGACAACGCGAATAATGTAAATGAAGCGATGAATCAAGCACGCATAATTTTGCGCGAACGTCATAAAGTTGATTTGCCGGCGGATGATGATTTTTCAGTGCGTTCTATGGCTCAAGGTTTGGAGGCGATAACCAAAATTACCGATGCTCTCAAATTTTTCTTAGTAGCGGTGGCAAGCATTGCTTTGATTGTTGGTGGAGTAGGGATAATGAATATTATGTTGGCGGCTGTTCAAGAACGCACCAGAGAAATCGGTTTGCGCAAAGCGGTGGGTGCAAAAAACAGCCACATTGTTCAACAATTTTTGATTGAAACTATAATGATTACTTTTATTGGCGGATTGATTGGAATTATTTTGGGAATTTTGATTTCTTTTATAGTGGCCAAAGTAGCTCAAAGTCTTGGCTATAATTGGACTTTTGTGGTGCCTATTTCGTCAATTCTGTTAGGTTGTTTTGTTTCGATTGGAATTGGGTTAATTTTTGGAATCGCTCCCGCGCGACGCGCTTCCAGACTGGATCCGATTGAAGCGCTTCGATACGAATAATATGATAAAAACAAATTTTAAACTAGCGATTGTTTCCTTAAAGGCGCAGAAAATGCGCACAATTTTGACAATGTTAGGTATTGCTATTGGTATTGCGGTGGTTATAACAATTATGGCGGCTGGGCGGGGATTGAACAAACTCGTGGTGGGGCAGTTGGATGTTTTTTCTCCTAATACCATAAATATTGAAACAAAAGTTCCGTCGACTAAAAAAACTTCTCATGATAATGCTGTTGGGCAATCAACCGGAATTATAATCACTTCACTCAATGATAGAGATATTGAAACTGTAAAAAAACATTCCAATATTGTTTCGGCTTATGGAGTGGTTATCGGACAAGCGGTGGTAAAATATGAAGACCAAACAAAAACAGTGTTATTGTGGGGAGAAGGTGCCAATATGCCTGATGTGGAAGTATTTAATTTATCCAGTGGTCGGCTGTATTCTGCCGATGAAGAAAATTCCTTGTATCAAGTCGCAGTTTTGGGTTCGGTAGTAGCGGAAAAATTGTTTGGTGCTGATGATGCTATTAATAAATCTATCTATATCAAAGGAAAGCCGTTTAAAGTAGTCGGTATAGCAGCCAAAAGAGGCGCGATGTTTGGTATGGATATGGATAATGTTATTTATATTCCCACCAAGACGATGCAGAAAAGAATTTTAGGAATTGATTATGTGCGTCAAATAATCGCAAAAGCAAAAGATAAAGCAGAAATAAAAAATACCGTTCTAGATATTCAAGAATCTATTCGAGAAAATCATGATATTACAGATCCAAACAAAGATGATTTTGCAGTGAATACGATGGAGGAGGCAACAGGAATTTTATCAAGTGTTATTGATGGCCTAACATTTTTATTGGTAGCTTTAGTATGTGTGTCTTTGTTGGTTGGTGGAGTTGGAATTATGAATATTATGTATGTATCTGTTTCTGAGCGTACTTTTGAAATTGGTTTACGTAAAGCAATTGGGGCAAAAAATAAAGATATTTTGATGCAATTTTTGATGGAGGCGGTCGTTTTGACGGTTGTTGGCGGAATAGTTGGAATTATTTTTGGAGCATTTTTATCTTTGGTGGTTTATTGGATTGCCAAGTATTACGAGTTTAGTTGGATATATTCAATTCCTATTTCATCTATATTTTTATCTTTAGGTTTTTCAGCCTTTGTCGGGTTGATCTTTGGTATTTATCCAGCCAAAAAAGCGGCCTCACTGGATCCGATTGAGGCATTAAGACGTGAATAAACTGGTTCAGTATGAGTAACCTTGTTTTTTTCGCTAAACAGTGGTAGGTTTAATGTATTATGGCTGACACTCAACTCATTAAAGAAAAGTTGGACATTGTGCAAACTATTGGTGAATACGTGCCTCTCAAAAAAGCCGGTGTTTATTATAAAGCACCCTGTCCATTTCATCGGGAAAAAACCCCATCTTTCATGGTGAATTCTGAAAAACAAATTTGGAAATGTTTTGGTTGCGGCAAGGGTGGAGATATTTTTTCTTTTATTCAAGAAATGGAAGGTTTGGATTTTTCTGAAGCTTTAAAATTATTGGCTGATCGGGCGGGGGTAAAAATAGATAATTATCGTAGTGAAATAGATAAAAGCCAAAAAAATCGTATTTTAGAAATAAACCAAAAAGCGGCTATTTTTTTTCATCATATTTTGACAGAGATGGATGGTGCCAGTGGCGCGCGTGAATATTTGAATAAACGTGGATTAAAAAAAGAAACCATTGAAAAATGGCAAATTGGTTTTATTCCGGATCAGTGGGATTTGTTAACCAAATATTTTTTGAAAAAAGGTAGTGGGGTAGAGGATCTGATTGCGGCTGGTTTGGTAATAAAAAAAGATGCTGCTCGAGCCGGTCAAGGATTTTATGATCGTTTTCGTGGACGGATAATGTTTCCAATTTGGGATGTGCATGGTAATGTTGTCGGTTTTACTGGGCGCGTATTAGTAGAAACAGAAAATAGTGGTGGCAAATATGTAAACACACCACAAACATTAGTTTACGACAAATCTCGAGTGATATATGGTTTGGATAAAGCCAAAACTGAAATAAAATCACAGGATCAAGTGGTATTAGTAGAAGGACAGATGGACGTGGTGGCTTGTCATCAGGCGGGAATGAAAAATGTCGTGGCATCTTCTGGAACGGCTTTAACATTGGAACAAATAAAATTACTCAAGCGATATTCCAACAATATTGCCATGGCTTTTGATGGTGACTCAGCGGGGATTGCCGCCGCAAAAAGGGGAATAAATATTGCTTTGAGTGAAGGATTAAATGTAAAAGCGATTCGAATTCCAGAGGGAAAAGGAAAAGATGCGGATGAATGTTTGCAAAAAAATCCTGATGTCTGGTTTGAGTCGGTAAAAAATGCTAGCGATGTTTTGCACTGGTTTTTTGAAATGACATTTTATAATAAAAATACTTCTGATCCAAAAGAAAAACAAAAAATTGCCAACGAACTTTTGCCGATTATTGGACTGATTCCATTTGCTGTTGAACGTGATTATTGGCTTAAAGAATTAGCCGGACGATTGGGAACGGATACTTCGGTGTTGAGAGATGATCTAAAACGTTTCGACAAAAATAATAAAAACATTCCAGGCGAAATTAAAGTTGAGCAAAATAAAAAACCGATAGAATTGGATCGTTTGGGTATGTTATTGAAAAGATTTTTGATGATTTTGATCTATTCCCCCCAATATTTATCTTCTCTGTGGGGAAGTTTGAAAGAAAGTTCTTGGCAGGGGAATGTTTATGAACATCTTTACGAATTCATAAAAAATCATTATAATAGTAACCAAGGTAATACTGCTGAGGTTTGGCGGAGTTTTTTTGATAAATCAGAATTTAAAAATGATTTTGAAGATTTAAAAATGACTGCTCAAATGCAGGTTGAAAATATTGATGAAATTTCGATAAAAGATGAGCTGGTCGAATTGATAATTCAAATAAAAGACGAATGGGCGAAAAAAAGAAGAAAAGAAATTGGGCAAGAATTAGCATTGGTATCGGCTGAAAAAAATTCTGACAAACAAAAAATGGAAAAATTATTAATAGAACTTCAAAATATTTAATTAGTTTTGTGTCTTATGCAAAAACAGACAAAACAACCAAAGAAAAAAAACTTTTCCAAAAAAAAATCATTCACCAAAAAACCAATGCAAAAATCGGTTGTTAAGCCGTTTAAAAAAAGCGAAATGTCAATTAAAAAAATAGTAGGCAAGGTCGTAAATAAAGTCGTTGTAAAAGTAGTTGGAAAAAAGGTAGAAAAAACAATCTCCAAAACAGTTAACAAAATAACTCCAAAAGCGCCTAATAAGAAAATTTTTAAATTACCAAAAGATAAACCTTTCAAAAAAGGAAAATATTTACAAAAAACTGACAGACCAACTGTAGAGAGCGAACCAGAAATAGAACCAACCAACGACGAGCTCTATAAACTGATTAGTAAGGGTCGTCATCGTGGTTTTATTACAGACACCGAATTACTTGGTTTAATGAAAAGACCGGAGTTATATTTGGATCTTTATGAAGGTTTTCTAGATGCTATCGAAAGAAACGGTGTAAGTGTTGTGGAATCTAACCAAAATATTTTAGGTGTCAAAGAACAGCATAAAGCAACCCTGAAAGAATTTCAGGGCGAACAGCCGGATATGGACGTACCGTTTGATTTGGGCGAAATTTCATCTGATTCGATTCAGATGTATTTGCGTGAAATTGGAAAAATTCCCCTATTGACTGGCGAACAAGAAGTGTCTTTGGCCAAACGCAAAGAGCGAGGTGACAAAGCCGCTGAACGAAAAGTCATCGAAGCTAACTTGCGTTTGGTAGTTTCGATTGCCAAAAAATTTGTTGGCAAAAGTTTGTCACTTTTGGACTTGATTCAAGAAGGTAATATTGGTCTGTTTCGAGCGGTGAAAAAATTTGATCATCGCAAGGGATACAAATTTTCTACTTATGCCACTTGGTGGATTCGTCAAGCAATCACTCGTGCCTTAGCGGATCAATCTCGTACTATTCGTATTCCGGTACATATGGTTGAAACAATTAATCGTTTTCAACAAGTACAACGTCGTCTTACTCAGGATTTAGGACGTAGTCCCACTCCAGAAGAATTGGCCGCCGAAATGGGCGAAGAAGTGGAAAAAATTAATCATATTATCAAAATTTCTCAAGATACTGTATCACTAGATGTTTCAGTTGGAGACGATGATGAAGACACTCAACTCGGAGATTTTATCGAAGATGTCAAAAATGTTTCCCCAGATCGTTCGGCTGGTTTGCAGTTGTTACGTGATTATGTTAAAGAGGCCATTAAAACTCTATCACCTCGCGAACAAAAAATATTAGAAATGCGTTTTGGTTTAGTTGATGGGGTTACTCATACTCTAGAGGAAGTCGGCCAAGAATTTGGTGTGACTCGTGAACGTATCCGTCAAATTGAAGCGAAAGCGTTGGAAAAAATTCAACATTCCGATCTCATTTCAAAATTAAAAGATTATTAGTGTGAAAATTATTTTTTCTGGTGGTGGAACTTTGGGACCGGTTACTCCATTACTTGCAGTAGCGGAAGCTTATACTCAAAAATATCCTGACACTGAATACGTTTGGGTTGGAACAAAAAATGGTCCGGAAAAAGAATTTGTCGAAAAACATCAAATAAGATTTGTCGCGCTAACTTCTGGAAAATGGCGTCGTTATTTTTCTGTCTGGAACATCTTTGATATTTTTTTGGTTGTGTTTGGTTTTTTTCAAGCATTTTTTTTATTAATAAAAGAAAAACCGGCTCTTTTAGTTTCGGCTGGTGGTTTTGTTAGTGTGCCGTTGCATTGGGCGGGGGCTTTACTTGGTATTCCAGAATGGATTCATCAACAAGATTGGCAGGTGGGTTTTGCAAATAAATTGATGGCGCCATTTGCGGACACTATTACAGTGGCTTTAAAAAAAAATTTGACTGAATTTAATCAAAACAAAACTGTCTGGTTGGGAAATCCGGTTAGAGCTGAAATTTTAAAAGGGGATAAAGAACGAGCAAAAAAAAGATTTAATATTCAATCAAATTTACCGGTAATATTAGTAATGGGCGGAGGTACCGGTTCGTATAGAATCAACCAACTGACCGTAGAATCAATTTCACACCTCCAAGGGTTTTGTGAAATAATTCATCTTTCCGGCAAAGAACGTTCACAAGAGTTGGTAGATCGTGCTTCCAAATTTTTTGATTTTTATCATCATTATACATTTTTTACCGACGAAATGGCTGATGCCTATGTCATAGCCGACATCGTAATTTCGCGCGGAGGTTTTGGGTCAATTAGTGAAATTGCCGCCTTGTCCAAACCGGCTATCTTGATACCAAAACCTGGACACCAGTATGATAATGTTAAATTTATTGCCGATGAAAATGCGGCCATCTTTATCGATGAACGCACAGCTGATGGAAATTATTTAGCCAAAACAGTTCGAGAATTATTGACGGACGAGATTAAAAAAAGAAGGCTTGGTAAAAAAATAACAGATATGATGCCGATAGCCAAACCTGAGGAAATTGTTGGTATTATTGAGCGGCTGATTCACAGCTAAGGTGTAAATATCTTTTTTATTTATAGTATGATATAATAACCTCAGCTAAATATTCAATTCGAAATAGAAAATACCATTTTTTTATTTTTGATTATTTTTTAAATTATGAAGAAAGCTTTTCTTCTGTCAGCGGTGTTTGTCTTTTTGCTGACAGTACCATCAGCCACTTTCGCTGCTTTGCCAGATGTTGGTGGAAATCCAGTTCCTGTTACAAAATGTACACAGGTTGGTAGTGATATCACAGTAGAAAAATTTGGTTCTACCTATCCTTTATCGACTGCTTGTCGTCAAACCGAATATGGTTATAAATTTTACACGATGAAGTGCACTTCTGACGTAGAATATTTTGTAAGTTGGAAACCTTGTACTAGCGATGAAATTGCCGCAGTGTCCAAAACCAGTTGTACCGAAGGTGATGACGGTTTGGACTACAACAAATCCAGTTGGGCGACTGGTGTAGTTGAGGGTTCAACTTCGATGGCTACACTAAATGATAGTTGCGGCACTAGTGTAGGAGATCTAAACAAAGACAAAGGACCATACGTTGCAGAACGCAATTGTTCTAATGGATATATTCATACTCAATGGTCAAAATGTGAAAATGGTTGTTTCGATGGTGCTTGTTTAAAAGAAGTAGCTCCAGTTCAGACTGCAAAACCGGCTTGTACTGAAAACGACAATGGTTTAAACTATGATGTTGCCGGTTCCGCTACCGGTCAGCCAGAAAACGGATTATCTGCTGGTACTTTTTCTGATAGTTGTGGAGATTTTGTTGGTGATTCTGAGAAAAATGAAGGCGCATATGTTGATGAAAAAAATTGTTCTTTTGATAAAGTACATGATCAGTGGTTTAAATGTGAAAATGGTTGTTTTGCTGGTGCTTGTAAAGCCAAACCAGTCGTAAGTGCTAATATAAAATGTACAGAAACAGACGGTCTTAATTATAATGTTTTTGGGACCGCTACCGGTAATGATGAAGTAACTGGAGTATCTGGAGTTTATTCCGATTCATGCGGAATTTATGTAGGAGATAAAAACAAAACATCAGGAAATTTTATTGCTGAAACTCATTGTAGTTCGTTTGGTAGTAAAAACTATGTTCATACTCAATGGTATAACTGTCCGTCAGGTTGTGTAAACGGAGCTTGTCAAGCCAAACCGGCCGGTGAAGATAGTCAAAATAAATTTGACAGCAACGCAAAAACTGTCATCATTGCTCCCATAAACAATACTATTTTAACAAATTATCCACGTGTTGCTGATTTAGTTTGGGATAAAATTGTTAACGCTAATCAGTATCAAGTAGAAGTATCTTGTGATAACTGTGGCGAATCCCTGTGGTCTTCCGGTGCTAAATGGAAAACTTTTACCAACGTTTTTCAAACTCCAGCTTTGTGGGGTGATAACAATTTTAGAGCCAAAGTATTGCCACTATTTCCTAATGGCTTAACCGGTCAATGGTCTGATTATTCATATTTTTCCTTCAAAACTTCGGCCGCCACCGGTACTTTAAATGCTTTACCTGCTTGTAGTGATATTAAAGGTGGAAATACCAATTTTATAGTTTGTGCAGGATTCTCAATAGATCACCAATGGAGTGAAACCAGAGTAAAAGTAGCTGATCATGATGGCGAAACAGCCAATGTTGAACTTGGAAGTTTGAGTGAAACTGATGCGGAATTGGTTTTGAATGTTCCGGAAACTTTTTATGTAACAAACAAACCAGGAAAATATTTGACCATAACTTATTTGGGTGTAGGAGCGGAAGGGCGCGCTTTGATTAAAGTAGATTCAAACACTACTCCTGAAGATTCATATAGTGATAGTTGTACCAATGAAAAAGGGGCAGACGGTGTTTATTCTATTTGTAAAAATAAGTCATTCAATTATGATGGAGTGAATTTTCAGTTTAAGGTTGTCAAATTTAATAATAAGTATGTTTGGTTAAAATTATCTGGTGCCAAGAGTTCCAATGTGGTATTAAAAATTAATGCCAAGAAGAAATATGTTCTCAAAAAAGCGGGGGCAACTGTGCAATTAACTTATCTAGGAAAAGCCGTTTCCGGTGGGGCAAAAATAAGTGTAGATGTTAATCCGGGTAAATAAGATAAATTGAGTAAATCAAAAACCCTTCGACTAATTCGAAGGGTTTTTGTATTGGTGGGCCGGCCGGGGCTCGAACCCGGGACCTTATCCTTAAAAGGGATCTGCTCTACCAGCTGAGCTACCGGCCCACTGAAATTTTGCATAGACAAAACAACAAAAAGAATGATATAATAAAATCAATAAAAAATCAAGTGCCTTTAACTATTAAAGTGGATAATTTATGTTAGACAAAAAGTATACCCAGTCTGTTCGATCTGATCTATTGAGCTACGCTCAAAAAAGACGTGAAGTCATAAAGATGTCCGGAGACGCCCAACAACACGCCAAAAAG
>JAVHOZ010000068.1:0-9692 GCA_036170335.1 Candidatus Magasanikiibacteriota bacterium
TGAACCCTGGATACAGTTTTAACGCTGTATAACACATTAGCAGTGTGCCGCTTTCAACCACTCAGCCACCTCTCCAAAATATCTAAATTGTGATATGATTGTAACAGAAAATTTAAATTAGTCAATGACGAATTTATGCAAAAAATTATTTTTTATTTGTTGTTGTTTTTGAGTTTTTTACTACCATTAGCCATAATTTCCAATAGTTTTGACGGCGATCTTGGTTGGCACTTGCGTTTTGGACAAGAATTACACGCTGGAGCTTTTCCCTACACCGATACATATACCTATTCCAAATACGGTACTCCTTGGACCAATCACGAGTGGGGTGGCGACTGGTTATTTTGGTTAATTTATTCACGACTGGGATATTGGTGGTTGAACTTGTTGGCTGCCATGTCTGTCACTTTGGCATTTTTATTAATTGGTAAAACTTTTTTAAAAAAAATAAATTCGACTTTTTTAGCAGTTGCCATATTGTCTATGTGGTCAATCACGCATATTTTTGTCGCGCGCCTGGCGATGTTTACTCCGCTGTTTGCCGCCCTTACTTTTTTTATAATAGAAAAATCTAAAAATAATCAACGTTGGCTATACGTAATACCGCCAATATTTTGGTTGTGGTCGGTTTTACACGGCAGTTGGATTTTAGGTTTTATTATTTTAAATATTTATTTGGCAACCGCAATTTTTATAAAAATTATTCCTAAAAAATATTTTCATTACTTCAACGAAATAGCCTTACCAAAAAATCTAATATACAAAATAATTTTAGCTCAAATTATTACTACTTTATTGATAACTATCAACCCATACGGTGGGAAAATATGGACTGAAATTATTCAATATTTTGGTCAAAATTATTATAAAATGTATATTAACGAATGGGTACCGAGCTATACATTTCCAATTTTCTGGAAAATTTTAATTATCCAAACTGTTGCTTTGGTGTTCGCTGTATATGGTTTTATCAAAAAAAAGATTAGCTTCACCCATTTGATAATATTTTTAGCTTTTTATTATGTCGCCATTGCTTACAAACGACAAGCAATTTTTATGGGACTATTATCGGCAGTTGTACTAACAAAAGTTGTCTTGTTAATTCAAATAGAGTTATCCAAAATAAAATTTTTAAATGATAATATTATTAAAAAAAGTGGTTATTTTTTTTCAACTTCCGCTTTAGTATTATTATCACTTTATTACTTTAGTAATATACACTTCACTAACGATATCTGGACAGACAAATATTTGGCAAAGACCAATGCTTTTCCTTATGAAGCCATAAGTTGGATGAGAACCAACGTAAAACAACCGATTAGATTTTTTAACTCTTTTGATTGGGGTGGATATTTAAATTGGATGATGCCAAACGCTCTAATATATTTTGATGGTCGCGGTACGGCCACTTGGATGTACGAAAAAAACAAAAGTATGTTAGAACATTATCATGAAATTTTAAGTAACAATGGTGGATTAACAGAGATTGAAAATGATAAAGTGAATTATATTCTTTTACGTCAATCTACTTTTATTATGATGGCCAAACCAGATGCAGTAAACGATTGGATGTTTGGAAAAGATGCAACAAAAACAACTTATTTAACACCAACCCAATTGGAAAAAGATCTAATTCTCTCGTCTAATTGGAAAAAAGTATATTCCGACCGACAAACAAATATTTGGCAAAATATCAATCGCGCGCCAAAGTAAAACCGTAGACTTTTTGCGCGCCAAACTTTTTTAATATTTGTGCGCATTCTTGCATAGTAGCGCCACTGGTATAAACATCATCTATCAATAAAATGTTTTTGGATACTGGTTTTTGTCCGTTCCACACAAAAGCGTCTTTTAGATTTTTAAGTCTGTCTGAACGATTTAATTTTGCCTGTTGATTAGTCTTTTTTTGTCTTTGCAAACTTTTATTATCAAAATCCACCTGTCTTAAAGTAGCTATTTTTTTGTAAACCAATCGCGCCACCAACTCAGCTTGATTAAAACCACGATCACGCTCTCTAGTGATATGAAGTGGTACTGGAATAACAGTAAGATTATTTACTTCAATCTCCATTTGGTTGATAATATTCAACAAAAACAAATCAACCATTTTCTCCCAGACTGAGACAATATCAAAAGCAAAATTATATTTAAATTGTCTGATCAACTGACCGATAACTGCCTGTTCGTCATAATCTAAAAAAGCCGCCACGCCATTTAAGAGCGAAGCGACTTTACATTTATGACACGGCTGACCATTGGGATTGGAAATATGACAAACCGGACAATAATATACTCCTCTGACCAAATTTTTCTTTAAACAATTTTCACACCACCATTGTCCTTCAATCTGACACTCTAAACAAAATATTGGAAATAAACAATCTTTAACCATTTGAGTTAGCCCCCTCCACAAATTCATAAACTATTTTACCCATTCAAATTTATCTACCAACCAATTTTTTCCATCACTGGTTAAATCCACTTTGGCTTGTTTGTCAAGATTCTTTATAACACCATTTTTTTCTTCCATAATTTTTGCTTGCAGATCTACCGTTGCCAACTGATCACTCCATTCCACTATTTTAGTACTATACACCTTGGTAATTGTAGAAGAAAATGGAGAAGTAATATTTTGTTCGACCTTCGTCGCAGGCATTTTGGCACTCAACTGGGACCAGTAAGATTTTGAAACTAATGTTTGAATATCACGCACATTTTGGTATTGGCTCTCAGATGAAAAAGAATTAAAACGTTCCAAAAATATCTTGGCAATTTGCTTGGCGGCATTTTGTTGAATATCAAGCGAGGACGCTGGATTGACTTTGAGATTGCTGGTGTTGTCCGTCGCTGGAACCGGAGCAGGTGCGGTGGATGATGAATTATTGTCACTTGTTTCAGCTGGCACACTATCAGTGTCCACCGGTTGATCTTTAAGCACCGCCTGTTTTTTTGCTCTCACAAACAAAAATATACTGATACTTAAAACTACCAAAACTATCAAACTAATAACGACGAAAATCCTAGCACGTAATGAAATCATAAAAAAATATTATATTTATCTTGTTTGTTTTTCAAATTCTTTTTTGGAGCGTTCGATCTCGAGCAATTGCTCCGGATTGGTAGTTACCAACTGATCTTCAGTATACGAGGCGACTACTTTTATGGCCGCATGTTTTAAACCGGCAAAAAATATTCCCTCACCCGGACCACTTTCCAACAATAAATATTTTTCACTATCAGTTAACATAAAAACTTTTTGAATATTATCTACGGACGCTGGCGACTGGCGCAATAATAATTGCAAAGCCGAGTTGGTTACTATCGCCTGTCCATATTGAGAATGCAAAAAATCATTGACATCCTGAGTAATAGTAGTAACGCCCAAGTAATATTTACGACAACGTTTCACTAGCGCAAAAATAAACCGCGCACTATCTTCGTGCTGCATCAACCACCACGCCTCATCAATAATTAAAATGCGTTTTTTGCGTTCACTACGTACTACATTCCAGATATAATTAATAATGGCATAAATTGCCAGCGGACGCAACTCATCTTCTAAATCACGCACACTATACACTACCAACTGATTTTTCATTTCAATATTGGTTGGCGAATTGAACAAACCACTAAAAGTACCTTCAGTATATTTTTGTAATTTTAACACTAATTCATTAGATCCTTCCATGCCTTCCAATACTTCTTGCAAATCTTGCATAATCGGCGGTTGAACAGTATTGAGATCAGCATCGGGGGTAATATCTTTTTTGGCATAAGTTTCAATCAAAGCTCGGTCTATAATCGAGTCCTGTTCGGTGGAAATACCACCAAGCATAATACGCAACAAACCTTTCACGGTAATAACCGCACTGCGGATAATATCATCAACCGGAATTTCTTGACCCATCGGACGAGGCAGATCAAACGGATTCACTTTACTTTCTGAAGACAAAGAAATATTGACATAAGTACCACCAACCGCATCTGATAAGTGTTTGTATTCCATTTCCGGATCAATAACAATGATATCTACCCCCATCATCATGGAACGCAAAATCTCCAATTTTATAGCATAACTTTTACCGGCACCGGAAGTAGCAAACACCACCATATTGGCATTTTGCATAGAAAATCGATCAAACAAAATCAGACTATTATTGTGACGATTGATGCCATACAAAATTCCATTGTCGGAAGTGAGCTCGGCGGAAATAAATGGAAATGAAGCCGCGATTGGTGAGGAATTCATGTTGTAGGTGATCATCAACTCATCGTTGCACAACGGCATCGTAGAATTAAAACCTTGTTCAGCTTGGTACAATACTTTGCGAGTCAAAATTAATTTACCACCAAAAATACTTTCAATATCTTCAGAAAGTTGATCCAATTTTTCTTTATTTTTTGTATAAATAGTGGCGTAAAATGCAAACTGAAAAAAATGTTCTGTGCCTTGAGTCAAATTGTCACGCAACTCCTCTACATCATGTAAAGCTGTTTCACGAATAGGATCGCGTGGCGCACCTTTTTCCGAATCAGCATTTATTTGTGCTTCGAGCGCACCGACTTTATTTTTTAATTGTTTCAAAATAACGGCCGCTTTTATCGGATAAAAAAACATCGCCAAATCCATATTGACCGATAAATTGATAACCGGCGAACTCCAACCAATAGAAATATAGCGCGGATAATTCATAATAAAAATCGTCCGCGCAAAAGTAGTGCCCAACTGAATAAAATTGGATTCAATATTCAGAGAAGCCGGAGCAATAATATCTTTTAGAGATACTACCCCTTCACGATAGACACGTTCTTCTTCTAGAGATATCACTTCGATTGCTGCTTCTTTTTCCAGTTGACCCTTTTCTTTTGCCAGCAAAGAAGCACTGATATCTTTTCCTTTTCCAAATTGTGGTTTAAAAGCCATATTATTCTAATTTCATTTCGTTAAGCGGTGACAGACGTTCGGTCAGAGCAATGTCTGGATTGTAGGTCGAATACAATACCTCTACCAATGATTGAGTATCCAAACGCACTACTTCCAACCCAATGCTGCGCAATCCGGATTCTATCTGACGCACTCGCTGATCCAAATCATATTTTCTTTTAGCAAAACGCTCCGCTTTTAATTTTACTGTAGAGATTGGATTCAAAACTTCGCTAAATCGTGACCAAAAACTTTTTTGTTTGTTGGATAAGGGATCATAAGGTACCACCACATAAAAATTCTTGCTCATAATCTCTCCCATCTCTACCAACTCCGTCACAAATGAACGATAATCAGCAATTTGGGCGCGCAGCAATTCGTTGGTTTGTTCACGTTCTCTTTTTATTAAATCCTGTAAATATGGTTGAATATATAATTCACGTGATTGAATAACCACCTGCAACGGATGTTCCAAACCATTTAAAAAACTAACATACGCCGAAATAGTGGCATTTTGTTCATCTTCATTTTTTAAAGCAAAATTTATACTCGACACCATCAAAATAGCGCGTAAAGTTCCATCCTTTAATACCAAAGAATCTTGTTTTATTTCTGATATATTTATAAAACGCTGAGCAGCGGGAAGCGTAGTTTTTTTGGCAGCGGCTTTTTTATTTTTCATACATGTATGTCATTCCCGCGAAAGTGGGAATCTAGTTTACTCTTCTGGTTTATAATATCCACCGGTGTTCACCGCTAACGACAAATCACGAATACGATTGTAGGATAATCTCGGGATTTCAGCAGCTTTTTCTATCACCTCGACTTGCCCGCTCTTGCGCAATTCATTCAACTCTTCTTTGGTATCCATTTTATACCAAATACGACGACTCGGACGACGTAAAGTCTGAATTAAATTTAAAATAAAATAATGAAAAGACTGACCATTTATTTTGACAAAAGCTAGGACCAATGCAAAACCACCTAGTGACGCCAATAAAAAGATAAATAAAGTAGTGTCGACAATTTTGTAAGCTACAAACAAGGTTAAACCGGCCACTAATAAAATAATAAACTGACGAGCGGTCACCGGCCCAAAAATTTTATCTTCGATGTCGATAAATTGTGGTACAACAAACTGATCCATATATTATATATCTAATTCTTTTTCCATTTTTACCAGTGATTCAATTTCCAAAAAAGAAATTTTTTCTTTGGTGTTCAAAACTGTGTTTAATTTTAATTTTTGCGACAGCGCGTCGTCTACGACTGCCAAATAGCTTTGATAAAGAGGACTATTACGCCAAGAATTCCATGAATCTACAAACAATAAAAATGATTCGTCTTTTAAATTTACAAACTTCTGCTTGAGACGACTGACCGCTTCGGATGGTTGTGAAGATAGACGACGCAAATCAATCAAAGAAAAATACTGAATTTCATCGAGTGGACTCATCGTAGCTGGTTTGGACTGAACATCGCGCATTAGTGGTTTGAAAGATTGGGCTGAATTGGAACGGTTTGGACTGGGTGGAGCACTAACTTCGATTTTTTTGGGTGTTATCAAATCGGCAATAGCTGGCGATGGCGAAGTCTGACCAATAATCTTTTCCACCGCCGCTTCTCGCTCGGATTTTTTTATGATATCCAACATGGGCAAGGGAGGTAAAACCGGCGCATGTGAAACCTGATCTTTTTTGGGTGAAGACAGAACTGTCGGATGAGTTTTTACAATCAATTCCTCCGCTTGTGGTTGGGTCAATCCTAAACCTCCGTCTTTGATAGAACGCAGGCACATATCCAGCGTATCCGCTTCACTGCGAATATCTTTGACACGAAGTTGAACACCACTACGCAAACGATTTTCAAATTGAGTCGGGACTTTGAATGATAAACCGGCAATAATTTTGGAAACTTGATCGAGGTGAGCCGAAGCAGTATTTGTATCCGCATGAGAGCTCTCTGACACTTCTTCGTGTAACAATGATTTGACATCGGCGGATTTTAGTGGCGCCTGAGATATCTGATCTTGAGCTAATACACTTGGTGTAAATACTTTTTTTTCGGCTGGACCGATTACCATGCCGAGTGGTTTGTCGATTTTTGGTTGTATTATTTTTGGTTGTTCTGTTTTTATTTCTACTGGTGGTTTTTCTGCTGGAGTTACAACAGGCACAGCCACTGGCTTTGCTCCCGCTTGGCGCGCCTTCAACTCGGCCAAAGTAATCCGTTCGGTGGTACCGTCGGCTTTTTTGACTAGGATGGTTGGTTGGGTGGACAAATCTGTCATAAATTACAAAGACCATCTAAACTTATTTTCTTTTTCATCGTAATAATACATTTCTAAAATTTTTGGATTATTAAAATTTACTGCTAATTCGGCCAATCTTTTTAATACCAAATCCACATCAGGATACTGATCGTCTGGGAAATAACCAAACTCTGAAGAAATAATTAAGCGAACCGCATTTGCATCGATGACAATATCGTTCTCATCTTCTACAATATTCCCCACTTTTTGAGTTTTATTATATTCGACGGGTTTATTTTTGTTCATATTTTCGGTAATTTTAAAATATCCAAAAATATCATCAGAAAAATTATTTTTTTCTAAGTTCTGAGCCCAAACATTTACAACATTTAAATCACCATCCGGCACAGCTAGAAATCCGTTAATCAAATGGGTGTACAGTTGAAAAATTTGAGTGATCACTTCCTTGTCCGAAGCTGTACAACGACCAAAATAATTTTTCTCTGATATAAAATTTAATAACGACGTGCCGTCAAAAGATTTTTTAGAATATATTCTAAAATTATCGATCCAGTATTTTATGGTTTTTGATTGTCCATTTATATCAACTCCAACAAAAGATTCGTTTTCAGACAATGAAGCAGCCAATTCTAAACAAAAAACCATTCTATTATTAAAAACAATTTTTGTATCATTGTAATCCATTACTATTTTTTCTAGATCAAAACCCATCTGCATCAAAACCACCACATAACTGTTGGCAAAAATAAAATGTGATAATTCTTCTGGAGCATGACTAAAATAATAAGAAAATAAACACAAATATATTCTTAATAGAAATATGTTACTAGTATAAAAAACATTATCATCTTTTTTTTCTACGAACAATTGATCCATCGACTCTCGCGTAGCAATTGCTAAATCTATATCGTTATTATTCAAACAATAATAAATTGTACGAACTAAACGTTTGACATTCAAATCGTCATTATATAACCCATCTATATTTAACCCACTAACTTCATCCACAGAAAACTGAACGATATCTTTGTTCTCACCACGCATTATTGTTACAATTTCCGCAACATCTTCTAAATCCGATAGAGACAATTTGGAACTGGAACTAACTGGAAATATTTGAAACAACAACCCATCTTCCCAATTATAAAGATGCCAGACTTTGGTATAAGATGAAAATTTTTCCACAACATCAGCGTCTAGGGCATTGGTAGCTTGCTTAGTAAAAATAAATTGTGATTTAAAAATATCCATATATTACAAACCAAGATCTTTGATTAATTTATATTTCTTCAACTGAACCAAAGCTTCTTTTACCAACCACTTTGCATCTTTCAATTTGGACTCAAAAACAATTTTATTTTGAACATCACCAATAATATTTTTTTTGATTTTCGCAACTCTCAACAATACACTTCCCCATTCAGTAGTATTTAATTTTTTTAATTTCTTTGCAGATGTGTCGCTATTTTCAACCTTTGTTTGTTCTTCAAACCCAGGTTGAGATCCAACAACTATTTTACATTGATCAAATGACTCCGTAAAATCTGCCATTCCAACATTAGTTGAATCTATTTCTTTAATTTTTATTTTATCAAATACACTCTTTGGTTTTTCTGCAATCACCACACCACGACTCAAATCAATCAAATCAGAACCGATAGAGTCAAAATTTTTAATCAATAATCCTATTAAAATTTTAGCTCCATCTTGACCACTTTCGCCAGTAATTTTTATAATTTGATCAAATTGACGATTTTTGAATTGTTCTACCAAAACTTCTTTTAGTTTTTTAGTAGAACCACCAAAAGTAACTTTGGCTGCCGCACCATTTCTTTTGTATTCTTCTAAAACATTACCAACATCACTGCCAAAAATATCATTAAATATTTCATATACGAAACGCCCTTTCTCTGGCGTAAATTCAAAATCCTCATCCTCATCAGACGTACTATCTTCAGTTGCGTCTTTTACTTGTTTTTCTGTCATTCCGGAAAACTCATTAATTTGTTGTGTCTTGGCTACTCCAATTATATCACCTTGCGATATACGATCGTTAACATATTCAATCAACTGATTAAAATCAAAAAAATATTTTAAACCAGTTTCTGAATCTCCGTCTTTACATGGTATAGCCACACAAAAACCTTCTTTTCCATAATCGGACCAACTTTGACCGCCTTTTACTACTGCTTTTTCCGGAGAATAACCAAAATTTGAACCGGCAGCTTTGGCAAAACACATCAACCAATCCATCGAATTATTGTAAATAAATGGAGCAATAACACGAGAAAATATCAAATCATCTGCCTCGCGGTCAGTAAGACCATAACCGCGAATTTTTTTCATTCCTTCATCATAAGTCGCGTGCATACCATCATAAATCATACCCTTACGACTATTGCCAATTACAGCCACGCTCATTTTTCTTTTCACTCCATTGATTTCCATTTCTTTATTTTGAAGAACTTGAATATCTTCCTTCTGTCCCAAACCTAC
>JAVHOZ010000069.1:0-1920 GCA_036170335.1 Candidatus Magasanikiibacteriota bacterium
GATGTGACACTGACACCAAAATGCACACCGACTTCCCAGAAGGATATTGTATCTTCCAACCATATGTTCAAGTACTGGATAATTGGGGGTGGTGTAATGGGACTTGTGGTGATGATAAGTCTCCATGTGGGGTGGGGTGTTTTAATTTCTTCAAAACACTACTATTAGTCACTCCACTTGTCATTCCCGTGAAAACGGGAATCTAAAATAACAAGTGGATTCCCGTTTACACGGGAATGACAGACAAACAAACACACCACCGCAATCAATCCTATTTCAAACCAGCGAACGACAATATTGTTCCGTAAAGCCGGTTCCATTTGTCGGTCTGAATAGTCTTCCCAGAATTGGATGAGCAGTGCCCTAAAACCTTTTTCAATGTCAATGCCGGTGGTCCCTAGTTCGCTGTAACATTGACTACTTACCAAAATTTATTATAAAAATATTTTTTCCTACTTTTTTATCAAGACATGCCTGTATGTTGACATATTTCACCCCTGTGGACAAGATGGGTGGGGATAACTAATTTTTGCCTAATATTACCGTTTGTCCACTTTTTTTAAATGTGTTATAATATATTCATAATATTTTTTAAGAACATGTTCTCAACTTTGAAGCAGAGAACGATTGCTGTGTATCATTTTCTCAAACTGCGTAAACCGCATTTGGGTGTTTTTGTTTTTCTTTCTGTTTTATTTTTAGCGGGTTATCTGTTAGTGGGAGTATATGCGACTAGTACTGATCATTTGAGTATGTTTAGACCTTCAGCGGCGTTGGCTGAGGAAGCAGCAAAAAATCAGGTAGGGCTCTTTATGGATTTGGTAATAAAGTTAATGTTATGGACAGCGCGATTATTTTTGAGTTTGGCAATGTGGGCTTTAAAATTTATAATTGCAATTGCCAGCTACAATGGTTATCTGAAATCATCGGCGGTGAATATTGGCTGGGTAATGGTGCGTGATGTTACCAACATGTTTTTTGTGGTTATTTTATTATTGGTGGCTTTTGGCACAATTTTGGGATTAGAACAATACGAATGGAAAAAAATGTTGGTAAAGTTTTTCTTTGCGGCCGTGCTGGTAAATTTTAGCCGGGTAATTTGCGGGGTGATTATTGATGTTGGCCAAGTAGTGATGATTACTTTTGTTAATGGTGTGGCCGCGACCGCCGGTGGAAACTTGATCAAGGCTTTTAGTATGGACCGGGTCTTGGGGATTTCCAATACTACTGATGGTAAAGGTTTTTCAACTGAAAATGTTTTTGTAGCTTCTTTGGGAGCAGTGGTTTTTTCTGCGACTGTATTGGCAATGATGTTAGCCTATGTGTGGATTTTGCTAGCGCGTATGATTGTGCTTTGGGTTTTGATTGTTTTGTCACCGTTTGCTTTTGTGTTGAGTGTTATCCCCCAAACTCAAAAATACGCTTCGCAATGGTGGAGTGAATTTGGCAATCATGTAGTGGTTGGCCCGGCAATTGTATTTTTTTTGTGGCTATCTTTTGCGGTAGTTGGCAATGGAAATATTAATGATGAAATTGTTAAAGATAGCGTGAATCCTTCTCAGGGTAAGGCTGAAACAGATAATTCCGGTATCAGCGATGTCATGCAATGGAATAGTATATCCAATTTTGCTATTGCTATTGGTATATTGTTGGTTGGCGCGAAGACTTCGCAGTCACTTGGCACAGTCGGTGGCAGTGCGATGGGCAAAGCCACTGATTTTGGCAAGAAAGTAGCGATGGTGGCGAGTGGTGCCGCGGCCGGTATGTATGCGGGGAAGCAGGCATGGAAAGGGGCAAAAGCGACTGGTAAGGCGGCGGCGATGAACGCGCCGTTTATTGGGGGAAACAGGTGGATTGCTCGTGGTAAAAAAATAGCCGGAAAAGTTGACAATAATTTCATAATTTTCAAAGGGGCAGAGT
>JAVHOZ010000070.1:0-9490 GCA_036170335.1 Candidatus Magasanikiibacteriota bacterium
TACAGTTTTTTCAAAAGCAGAAATATTTTTTTTCAGTTCTTCGACAATAGAATTTGTGGACATATTCGATTTCTTAACTTAAATAATTGATTCTTTTAATTTTAATAATTGGGTTTTAAGACTGGCATCTAGGATTCTATCTTCGGTTTTTATTTTTATACCACCTAAAATATTTGGATCTGTCTTGATGGTAGCTTCTACTTTTTCACCAAAACTTTGTTTTATTTTGTTAATAGTTTTTTTATCAAGTGTGCCGGCAGTGGTAATTTCAATCTCTGCTATCCCCTCTTCTTTTTTTGAATAATGCACAAATTCATCGATAATGGTGCTAGATTGTTTTAATTTATGATCGCGCGCTAATAATGAAACAAATTCTTTTATGGCTTCAGACAAAAATTTATCAGATAAACCACTAGTAATTTTATGGAGGGCAACGGCGTATTGTTTGGGCGTATTCTTGGCCATATTATAATTTCAATTCCGTAAGAATTTATTTTAATTTTTGCAAAATATCCTCGATAAACTTTTTATCTTTAGTAGAATCAAATTTTTCACCGATTATTTTTTCCAAAGCCATAATAACAAAACCACCGGTTTCTGATTTTAATTCAGCCTTCATGGTTTCTTTTTCGTTTTTTATACTTTTGCGAGCTTGTAAAACTAACTGTTCAATTTCTTTGCGAGCAGCAATTTTGGCTTCTTCGGTGGCGGCAGCGGCAGCTAAAGTAGTTTTTTCCATGATTTTATTGGCGTCTACTTTGGACTGATCAATTCTTGTTTGATATTCTTTTTCACTCTTGTTCAAATTATCTTGAATTTTTTTTGCGTTATCAATACTATCGTCAATCATTTTTTGACGTTCAGCCATTTTTTTGGTCAATGGTTTCAAAATTAAAAACCACAAAATAACAGCCACTAAAGTAAAGTTGATTAATTGGGCAATAAATAATGTGCTGTTGATCCCTAAATCAGCCAGTGGGCCAGTGCTGGCAGTTCCAGTTGGTTCAACAGTTTCTTCAGAGGCTGTTTCACTAGCCAAAGCAATGTCAATAAAATTCATAATAATCATTTTAGAAAATATTCAAAGTTGCCCTGCGATAGATTCCCATTTTCATGGGAATGACAATCGTAGGGCTGATCGAACTATTTCAAAGTAAATACTACCACCAAAGAGTAGATAGCAATAGCTTCGGCAAAAGCGGCGCCAAGTAACATTGGCACAAAAGATTTACCGGCTGATTCTGGATTGCGGCCGATAGCTTCCATCGCTTTGGCTACAATCATACCGATGGCCAAGGCTGGACCAATACCGCCAATAGCCATAGTTAAACCTTTTGCCAAGGCTAGTACTGATACGTGTTCCATATGTGTTTTCTTTATGATATTTTAGATGACGCGGGACTGTTTTTGGGAAAATATCCTCCACGTATTTTAAATATCTGAATAAATAAATTAATAATTTTTTAGTGTTCGGCGTGTGGTTTAGTTGATAAAATTGTCATATACACCAGTGTTAACATTGTAAAAACACTGGCTTGGATTATTCCAACCAGAACTTCAAGCAACATAAATGGAGCCGGTACCAGCACGCTTATCAATCCGCTAATAACCGAAATCAACACTTCGCCCGCAAAAATATTTCCAAACAAACGAAGTGAAAGAGATAATACTTTGGCCATTTCACTGATTATTTCAATGAAACCAACACCTAGTTCAACAATTCCGGTAAACACTCCGACTGGACCTTTTTTGAAACTTTTAATAAAAGTGCCAATCTGAATGAATTTATTTAAGTGGGTAAAAATTCCAACTGATATAAAACCAAATAGATGAGATGAAATTACCGCTACCAGTGCCATGGCGACTGTCAGATTTAGATCAGAATTAGCGGGACGCAACAACATCGCATGGCCGATTGTTATACTGCCCGTACCAGGTAATAATCCCAACCAATTTGAAAGTAAAATAAAAAAGAAGATCGAACCGACGATAGGCATAAAGCGCATAGTCTTTTTTCGATCTCCTGTTACCTGATCAAAATATCCCATTAAAAGTTCTAGAATATATTCAAAAAAGTTTTGAAATTTTCCCGGACGAAACGATAAATTTATTTTTATTATAATACCAACTACTAGAAAAATGGCTATCGCCAACCAAACATTGATCATCGTGTTGGTGATTGGAAACTGTCCAAAATGGAAAACTGTTTCTGGCGCTAAAGTCGGGATGTGGATTGTTGACATAATTATTTCTTATCTAGATCCTGAAATTGTTGACCGTATATTTTTGCTTTTTTATAGATCAGTAAGCCGGTAAAAATTGCAGAGAGTGCCATACCGATGATCAAAAAAAGTGGTCTAGTTCCGTAAAATGAATCAATTTTTTGACTAATCCAAGCGGACACAACAATTGGAATAGCGATAGTAGCACCAAAGTCACCGGCTATTTTCATAGCAAAAACGTAATATTTACGTTCGATGTTAATTGGTTTTTTTGAGCTAGTATCAGCCATAATTTGAAAGCGCAATTATTCTACTAAATTATCCGGTTTTGGTCAAGCCTTTTTGACTTTTTTTGGGTTAATTAACTGGTGAAGCCAAATAGTTTGGTGGCGTTCACTGTGGTAAGGTTGTCTACTTCTTCTAAACCGATATTCTTTATCTCCGCTATTTTTTTGGCTACTTCGACTACCATCCAAGGTTCACAACGCTGGCCACGATAGGCTTGTGGAGCTAAATATGGAGAATCTGTTTCTATGACCATGCGATCTAATGGAACATTTTTTACTACTTCTAGTAGATCTAGCTGAGGTTGTGGATTGGTTTTCTTTGGAGCAAAGGTTATTACACCAGTAAAACCAAGATGAAACCCTAGCGCGAGATACTGTTGTCCAAAATTCCAGTCGCCAGTATAGCAATGTATCACTCCTTTGATTGGGGTTGGGAGAGTTTTGAGGAGGTCAATCATTTCTTGATGAGCGTCACGAACATGAATTACTAGGGGCAAATTCATTTCGGTGGCTAATTTGTGCTGTAATAAAAAAGTCTCGGTTTGTTTGACCAGCACTTCTTCTTTGGTAAAGCCTTCTGGGAGATGAAAAAATTCCAGTCCGCACTCGCCTATCGCTACTACCTTTTTATTCTGTGCTAAACTTTTGTAATATTCATAATCAAAAGTTTCTTGGCGTGATTGAAAACCAGATTCAGCTTCATCAACAAAAGTTGGAAATAAATGGACTGGATGTACGCCGATAGTCGCAAAAGCAAAATCATATTTTTGGGCGTATTCGACGGCACGTGCCGATGTTGTTTGTTGTGAACCAACGATATTTAAAATCATGCCGGCATCCTGACATTTTTTCATTACGACTTCGGCGTCATCTTTGTAGGCATTGAATTGTACGTGACAGTGAGTATCGATCATAAAATTAAAATATTATTGATGTAATCTTCCTCCCCATTCAACAACAGTAAAACCGGTGCGAGTGGGGGTTTTGATTTTTAATGGTCTAACATTAAATGAGTTATCTAGTGGTTGATAATCCATAAAGACGCGAATGGTTTTGTCTGGGCGCGGTGTTACATTCATCGGAGCGACGCGGTCAAATTCGGTTTGGGAAACAAAGGTAACAAACACGTATGGTTTTATTTCCATCTTAACTTGCCAGAATTCTAGAAAATCAGAGATTTCTTTTTCATTTAATCCTAGACGTAATAATAGTTTTGTCATATCGCGCTTGATATTTTCTTTTTTCAAAACAAAACCATCAGTTGAAACTTTCATATCGTAAGCTTTACCTTCCCAGAAAAGATATGGATAATTTTGTCCATCGGTGTTGGTGAGTTCGCCATTTGGTTTAGCATTTACCAACCAACCGTTTGTAGGATAAAATGGATCTACTTTGGTCAGACCACCGTTTGGTTTTACTTGCACATTTACTTTGGTTTCTGTTTTTGGATAGAGATAAATAACTGGCTTACCACATTCGGCCAGGCTCACAAAAAATTCACTCTTTTGAAATTCAATATAGCGTCCGAAACCATCTCTCATTATTATAAAAGGATTTTTCGCAATGAATTTTTCATAAGTAATAACACTAGAGGAGGATCCTGTGGCTCCCAAATAGCCAATATAATTTTTATACGATTCGGTATAATCAATGTTTTTGTATCTAAAGATATTGCTACCATCATCGGCTGTGCCAATTTTTTCTAAATTATTTTTGTTTACTTCTGTTAATACATTTACTCCACTGCGTACGCCACAACCGGTGTTGCGTGTAGAGTCATAATCAGTTCCGTTTTCTTTTTGGCCATTAGTTAAATTAAATATTTTTGGCAATTTGATATTGTATTTAACTGGCTGTATACCTTCTATATTATTGGTAAAAGTTACGAAGAAGTCACCAAAATTCCAGATGTCTTTGTGCTCAAAGTAAGCTACCTTTTCTCTTTTTATACCACCTACTTGGAGGTCGCCAAGGAATGGTGCTGTCCCGATTTCACCTTCTAAATATAATTTTTGTTTTCCGGTTATATTTAATTCTTTGGGTAAGATGGAATTTTTTGGTAATGATAAATTTTTGTCAACTAGAAATTTGACTTTGTTTAGACCGTCAGTACTATCTAAAGGGGTGCTATTTTTTTCAAGTAAGACCAGATTATTATTAAGATTTACAAAATAATATTCACCAAAGTTAAGGCCAGAAAAAGAGCTGTGGTTCAAAGGTAAGAGGAAAACTTCACCGGTTTTATTTTGATAAGAAAAAGTAGCAACGCGGTAATATAGAGAATCTTTTTCTGAGAAATAATCACAACCTGGACCGTCACATTGGTAAAATTCATTTACAACCAAACCTAAATTAGAAATTTTTTCTGGTTTTTGCCAAGAAAAATTTTGGACAAACAAATCTTTCGGCAAGTCTGTATATTTAACAGCAGAAAAATCTATGTCTTCTCCAGCGAGCAATGTGCTGGTTTGAATATAATCACCGTTGATTGTGTATTTAGACGAAGTAGTGCTTTCATTTAAATTTTGTTCTTTTTGGACGGTGGATGTTGCCTCTTCTGGTTTTATTTTTAGTATAGTTATGTTTTTGGTGTTTTTTAAATTCAATAAGCTAAAAGTCGTTAATCCACTTAGAATCAGAAAAGTTACAACAGATATTAAAATAATTTTATTTCTATTCATATTAATAATTTACTTTTAAATTAAATTTATTAAATTTATTTTCACCTAAACGGCCTTTTTTTGTCCAAGTGTCAAAAAATTTTTGTG
This sequence comes from Candidatus Magasanikiibacteriota bacterium, assembly GCA_036170335.1. Classification (GTDB taxonomy): domain Bacteria; phylum Patescibacteriota; class Patescibacteriia; order Magasanikbacterales; family GWA2-37-8; genus CAIOJG01. The sequence goes on from JAVHOZ010000070.1 coordinate 5,278, forward strand.
CTTTGTAATAAGACATCTGTTTTATCTGACTTTTATTACTTTCCAAAGGAAATACATACATTGAAACAGATTTTTGATTATTTTCTTCTTTAAATACCAGACCGACGCCAAGTTCTTGTTGAGTTGGCACGGAAAAATATTGATCAAAAACAAAGTTACCAAGTGAATAAAAAATCGGATGATTATTATATATTTCCATTTCTTCTACTACATGTGGATGGTGACCGATGATTACATCAACACCAGAATCGACTAAAGTGTGAGCAATTTGACGCTGGCGAGTATTGGAAATTTCTTTATATTCATCACCCCAATGGATATTGACCATGATTATTTCTGCACCTAATTTTTTGGCTTTGTCGATTAAAGTTTTTACTTCAGAAGTTTTTACCTTATTTATAGTATCGTCCAGTCCAATCAAACCAAATTTAAAATCACCAATTTGTTTTATTAATAAATTATTATCGTTTATTTTATATTGTTGACCATAGAAATCTATGCCGGCTTTTTTGAGATTTATTTTTGATTCTTCAAAACCAGCGCTTCCCATATCGAGACTATGATTGTTGGCTAAAGTAAATAAACCAAAATTATATTTTTTTAAAGTTGAAATTAGTGATGGGTCAAACTGAAAAGCAATGGATTTTGAAGTGGGACGGCGTTTGTTGGCAAATGATCCTTCGAGGTTGGCGGCAATAATATCGGCACCATTTAAAAATCTCCCTTCTTCTCCAGCCAGTGCTTTGAATGGAAAATCTGGACCATTAATGCCGATTTGTTTTTTTACGTTGCGGTCGAGCATCATATCACCAAAACTTAGTATTGAAGCAGTTTTGATTTTTTCTGGTAAACCGGAAATATAATATGGAGAATAATAACTAGTACCGGAACTTAATCCTGGGTTTTTTAATAGGTCGGCAGAATTATCATGTAATTCAAAGCCGATTTTTTGGGTTTCATAATGTTCCATTAATTTTGATAATAAATACAAACTAGGAATGGAATCTATCTCGAGTTTATTAAAACGATCATAATCAAAATTACGGATCACTGATTGTGTAAGTTCATCGTGAAAATTTGATGAAGCCAGAGTTTGATAATGAGAAAAATCTATCGAGGCGACAAACACAGTGTCATCCGGAAGATTTTTTTCGAGTGCAGTGGCTATTTTTTCTAGTGTGGTGGTATCAGTCTGATATCGTAACATGAATGAAATTACTTTGGTGTTTGGGAGTGATTTGGCAATAAAAGGAATTATATTAAAAATACTGTGTTCATCAGTGGCAGCTGTCTCATCGATAGTCAAAACTCCGTCGGCTAAAAGTTTGTTTAAATTTTCTCTATCGGTTTTTATTGATCCACTAAATGTACTCCAATCATTGGCAGTCGCAATTGCTTTGGCTTTTCCGGTAAAAAAATGATTTGGTCCAAACAACACTACGGTTGATGGTTTTTGTTTTTCTAAAGTAGTAAATAAAGTAGCTGGAATATAACCAGCCAATAAATGGTGTGGAACAATCGCCCCTTTGATATTTTCATTCAGTGTAGGTGTTTCAAGTTTATTATAAAAATTATCAAATATTGCTTGTTCTATTGGAGCAAAGTGTTTCGAGTTTACCAAGACAGTTTCATAATTTTCTTTCTTCAAAGAAGGTGTGGTTGCAAAAGTGATTTTTTGAATTATCTTATCGGTTGGTGTTTTGGCGATAGTTTTATTTTGTCCAAACATCAAACCAGTTCCAACTATTGAAACTAATAAAAATACAGAAAATAAAAATAGATAAAAATTTTTCATTTTATTTAAAACCAGGAATTACACCCTCAATTGTTTTGATAGCATCTGGAAGTAGTGGCCAAAGTATTGAGGCCATTTTTACTAGATATGGAATTACTTTTGAAGTTGTAACCCAACCCATAAATTGTTCTCCAATAGGAAATTTTCCAATAAAATAAAAAATAATTCCCAGCCCTAGCGCGCCCTCTATCAAACCAAAAGCCATTCCCAATATCCGATCAAGTGAATTTATAAATGGCAAATGCGTGAAAAAACTTAAAAATTTATCTAATATCCAAAAGGCTAAACCGATCAAGCGATTGATTATAAAAAATACGATAATAAAAATCACTACTTTAGAAAAATTTGCTCCCCAGCCAGTTGTGCTTATGAGCCAATTGGCTACCGGTTCATAATAATTTCCAGCTAAATATACGCCAGCAATGGTACCAACCAGTGAGCCGATAGTGTGTACTAATCCAAACCACAATCCAAACAATCCAAAACCACCAATAATTATTATTAAGGCGAGATCGAAATATGAAATTGGCATACAAATTATTTAAAATTAAAGACGAGGAAATAAAATATCCCCTTTTGTTATTTTATTACCAACGGTTAATTCGCTCCATTGTTGTAGTTCAGAAATTGGCTTGGCAAATTCAGCGGCTGAGTCTAAACCTAGTTTGGAAATTATTTTTTTTGAAGTATCTGGCATTACCGGATAAATCATAATCGCAATATGTCGTAGAGATTCACACAAGTGATAAAGCAAATTTTGTACTTCTTCTAGTTTTCCTTCCTTGGCTAGTGACCATGGTTTTTTATCGGAAATTGTTTGATCACAATAAGTAATGAATTTCCAAACAGTTTCTAAAGCGTGTACAAAACTCCATTTTTCCATGTAAGCGGTATAGTTTGGCCAGATTTCTTTTTCTAACAAATCCATTGGGGCACGATCTATCGTAGTGACAGTCGGAATTTGATTATTGGAATATTTTTCAACCATAGATAAAATACGACTGGTCAGATTTCCGAGTCCATTGGCGAGGTCAGAAGTATAACGATCGATAAATTTAGTATTGGAAAAATCACCGTCATTATCAAACGGAATTTCACGCATTAGAAAATAACGTACTGATTCTAGAGAATATTTTGTGGTGAGTTCTATCGGGTTAATCACGTTGCCGATAGTCTTACTCATTTTTTGTCCATCGACGGTCATCCAACCGTGTACGACAATTTGTTTTGGTAATTCTACTCCGGCGGAAAATAACATTGCTGGCCAGAGTAGTGAATGAAAACGATTTATTTCTTTTCCAATTACATGAGTGGCCGGCCAAAATTTATCAAATAATTTTTCGTCTTTTGATCCGTATCCTAGCGCGGTAATATAGTTGGTGAGTGCATCAAACCAAACATACATCACCTGACTGTTGTCGTCAGGAACAGGAATCCCCCACGGCAATTTGTCGACTGTTCTGGAAACACTAATATCCTCTAAACCGCTTTTTAAAATATTGTACATTTCATTGTAGCGACTTTCCGGATAGACAAAACTTTTATTTTTTTCAAATAAAAATTCTAGCGGTTCTTGGTATTTTGATAATTTAAAAAAATAATTTTCTTCTTCCAACACTTCTGGTGCGCGCAGGTGATCTGGGCATTTTCCATCCACTAAATCTTTTTCGGTTTTAAAAGATTCACAACCAACACAATATAATCCGGTATAAGTTTTTTTATAAATGTCACCATTATCCATAGACGCCCGCCAAAATTTTTGGGCGCCCAAAATATGGCGATTTTCGGTGGTGCGAATAAAATCGTCATTGGAGATATTCCACAGGTCGGCTAGCTCTGAATATTTGGCCACGGTAGTATCGGTAAATTCTTCCACGCTTTGACCGAGGTCGCAAGCTGTTTTGTAAATTTTTTGGCCATGCTCGTCGGTACCGGTGAGAAACCGGACATCTTTACCGAGTAGTCGCTGGTAGCGCGCCATTACATCGGTAAACAACAACTCCAAAGCAAACCCAATATGGGGCGGCGCATTGACATAGACAATCGCAGTAGTTAAATATATGGTTTCTTTTTTATTCATATTTGGGTCAGTTTATTTCTTATTAATAATTACCACAAACTCCCCTCTTTCTTCTTTCATCTGTGCCATGATTTCGTCGATGGTGCCACGATAAATTGTTTCAAATTGTTTCGTCAATTCGCGCCCCACCATTAATTGAGCTTTTGAATCAAGATATAATTTTAATTCATTGAGACATTTCAAAATTCGGTGTCCAGATTCGTAAAAAGCGGTTGTAAATTCGTGTGACACAGCTTCTTTAAAAAATTTTTGGCGTTTATTTTTGTGGGGAGGAAAACCTAAGAATAAAAATTTGTCGGTCGGAAAACCAGATACGCTAAGAGCGGCGACTATTGCTG
>JAVHOZ010000071.1:0-9305 GCA_036170335.1 Candidatus Magasanikiibacteriota bacterium
GGTATGTGTTTGGTGGTACTTCGGCGGGCGCACCGCAGTGGGCGGCTATACAGGCTTTGGGTCTTTCGGCTACCAACAATAATTTTTATGTCGACAAAGCTTCGAATAAAAATGGCAATTATTTCACCGATATAATCAGCGGCAAAAACGGTGATTGTGGCTATCTATGTGCGGCTCGTAAACATTATGATTACGTGACTGGTTTGGGCAGCCCTTTGACGGTAAATTTTTAAATCGATAGAACATTTTTATTTTTTCCTTTTTAATGTATAATAATAAAAGTGGGGCGCATAGTTTTAGATTAAAAATTATATGATAAATTCAAATTTATCTTTACCACTTTCGGAATCAAATGATGATTTTTCTATTTTGGCCGATTTTATGAAAAATGGTGGCGAGTCCGGTGAATCGGTTTCGCAAGAAGGACAGTTGGCTATCGACGTGGTACAAACTCTCGACGAAGTCATAGTTATAGCGCCGATGGCCGGATGTCGCAGTGAAAATCTCGAACTGCATTTGCACAACGACGTGTTGACCATTCGCGGTGAACGTAAACCGCCAATCGAAAAAGAAGTGGATTATTTTTATAAAGAATGTTATTGGGGAAAATTTTCTCGTACGATAGTTTTGCCGGTGGAAGTAAAAGTAGAGATGACCAGAGCAGAATTTAAAAATGGTGTTTTGACGGTCGCTTTGCCAAAAACCAAAATAGACGGCAATATCCCAATAGTAGTGGTAGAAGATTAAATATGGGTGAAATAAATTTAAATAAATTACCGGAGGTGCTGGGAATTGATGTTGATGTTGATATTGAAAAACGGTCTTGGTTGAAAATAACTTTGATCGTTATTTTGGTTTTAATGACATTAACCGGCGCAACATTTGGGGGAGCAATCTGGTATGTGGAAAAATATCAAAACAAAATTTATCCCGGTGTATATGCCGGACATTATCACCTAGGACAAATGTCACGCGATGATCTGAAAAATTTTATTGAAACTACCAACAATCGTTTGGCCAAGGAAGGTCTAAATTTGGAAGCCAATGTCAATGGTAAAAAAACCGAGATCAAAATCAACACAGTTTCGTTGGGAGAAAATTCTACTGAACTGGTGAAGCTCGATAGCTATACGTTGTGGCAAAACGCCTATGCTGTCGGTCGTACCGGGAGTTGGACGGTGCGTTTATTTTCACCATGGTATTTTCGATTCAATAATCAAGATTTGAAAGTGCCGGTAAAAACAGATTGGATAAATTTATTGGAAAGCTTAAAAGATAATTTGTCCAAATTAGTAAATGCTCCTCGTGATGCCGGCATAAAAATCACCAGTTTTTCACCGGTTAGTTATAGTGTGTTGCCGGAGAGTTCCGGATTGGTTTTTAAATACGAAGATATTATCAAACAGATCCAAGATAATTTGGGGGAGTTGTATTTGGGCAGTGTCACAATAAAAGCTCAACAATTTGACGCTACGATAAAGACTGTTGATGTCGCCAAGGCAGCAGAAAATCTTACTAGTGTTTTGAGTTATGGAGATATTGGTTTAAATTATATTGATCCTCAGACCAAAATACGCAGTGATTGGAATTTGCCGGTTAGTCAATATTCGGCTTGGTTGGAAGTTCAGCCAGATGAAAATAACCAACTAATTTTTGTTTTGAACCATGAAAAGTCCAAAACTTATTTAGAAGGTTTACGTTCTTTGATAGATAAAATTCCGTCAGATGCCAAATTTACTGTTACTGCCGACGGTAAAGTAAAAGAATTTAAAGCTAGTCAAACCGGTTTAACCTTGAATGTAGACAAAACTCTTCAGGATTTAAATAATGCATTTAAACAAAGAAATTATCATCCAAATGAAGTTTTAAAAACCGTCAGTTCAACAGTTGAAGTCACCGAACCGGTAGTCAAAATGACTGATGTGAATAATTTGGGTATAGAAGGTATTGTTGGAGTTGGCTATTCCACTTTTAAAGATAGTCACAACAATCGTATCAAAAATATTACTCACGCGGTCGAAAGATTAAATGGCACTTTGATTAGACCAGGTGAAGAGTTTTCTGCCAACAAATACGCTGGACCGTTTACTGCTGAAAACGGGTTTTTGCCGGAAGCGGTAATCAAAGGTACGGAAATAAAAAATGAAATTGGCGGAGGGATGTGTCAGATTGGGACGACGCTATTTCGGATGGCGATGAATTCCGGATTGGATATAACTGCGCGTCAAAATCACTCATTGGTAGTTGGATATTATGCTGATCCAGTAAATGGCAATCCCGGAACCGATGCTTCATTGTATGAACCGATGTTGGATTTGAAATTTATGAACGATACTGGTAATTATTTATTATTACAAACTGTTATTGATTTCAAAAAACAACAGTTAACTTTTACTTTGTGGGGTAAACCGGACGGTCGTAAGGGTTCATACACTCACCCCTTAGTCAAAAAATGGATTCCATATGGTCCACAACAAGATGTAAAAACTAATAAGGTAAAACCAGGAGTGATAAAATGTCAGGCTCCATTTAAAGGAGCGGTTGCCAGCTTTACATACACACGCTTTACGCCGAGTGGCGAACAAATCGATCGTGTGTTTGATAGCTATTATCGACCATTGCCGAAAATTTGTATGGTGGGGGTAGATCCGGCGACATTATGCAAACCGGGGGAGGCGTGTGTAGTGACACCGGTGGACAGCGTTGATGTTTTAGAGCCAGCACCAATAATTTCCGTACCGACAGAAGATGCGACAACCACAAATTAAATAAATAAAAACTCCGACTTATAAAGTCGGAGTTTTGAATTTTGTTGGGGAATAAATCCCCATAGAAACCGCACCCAAGAAGATGTATTGGTGGAGAAGATTAGCCGAGGCCAGTTCTGTCCGTCAACACATCTCCATGCTTGTAGTGGATACGGGTCGGTGCTAAATATCTAACTTGATATGAATCGATAATTGGCACTGACCTGGATCCTACCCATTGGGTGGTAATGCATGTTTTATCTGTCTAAACTCTGTTTGGACTTGTTCATTCTTAGCAACTGACCAGTATAGCATAATACGACGGTTTTGTCAATAGGGAAATGGGGAAAAACGAAAAAACCGCCTATTTTAAGCGGTTTTTCGAGATTTTTTGGTAAGTTTTACCCCACAATTTTGTCCACCAAACCATATTCTATCGCTTCCTTGGCGGTCATAAAGTTGTCGCGGTCAGTATCTTTTTCAATCGTAGTGATGTTTTGACCAGTATGATCAGCCAAAATTGTGTTGAGGCTTTGCTTCATTCGTAGGATATGTTCGGCATGGATTTTAATATCACTGGCTTGACCTTCCGTTCCACCCATTACTTGATGGATCATTACCTCCGCATTTGGTAAAATTAAACGTTTGCCTTTAGTTCCGGCAGACAACAGCACCGCAGCCATACTAGCGGCCATGCCAACACAGATAGTAGACACATCGGATTTGATATATTTCATGGTATCATAAATTGCCATTCCGGCGGTTACCGATCCGCCCGGAGAATTGATATATATTTTAATATCGGTTTCCGGATTTTGATTTTCCAAAAACAACAGCTGAGCAATGATGATATTGGCGACATGATCGTCAATCGCTTGACCCAAGAAGATAATACGGTCAATCAGCAAACGAGAATAAATATCATAAGAGCGTTCGCCATAACTGGTTTTTTCGATGACTGTTGGGATGAGAATTTGAGATTTTATATCAGACATATTTTTTAATTTATATTTTTTAATTTTACTACGGTTGTGTTGATAAGTCAAAATTATAATGCCGTAATTTTATTCAACACTTCCTCAATAGTCCCAATAGTAGTAAATCCAGCCGCTTTTTTATGTCCGCCGCCGCCCATTTTTTTGGCCAGTGCTGAGACATCCACGTCATCTTTGGTAGTGCGAAAACTGCCTTTGATTTTTCTATCTTGAGTTTCTTTCAAAATTAATGCCATTTTGCCCTCATCCAAATTATTCAAAAAATTGGCGACCCCTTCACTATCCGATTCGCTGATTTGGTGAGTAGTTAAATCTTTTTGGGTGATATAAGTATACACCATATCCAACTTAATATGTTTTTTTAGACGTTTCAAAACTTCGCCCCACAGATGAAGTAAATTAATAGATTTATTGCGTACCACATGTTCGTTTATCATATTCAAATTTCCACCACGACGAATCAAATCGCCAGCGGCGGCCATGGCAGTATCGTTGGTAGCGGAGTTGGTGAAATTGTCGGTGTCGGTAATGATGCCGGTCAAAAGCGCGGTAGCCATATGGTGGCTAATATCCGCCTGCACCTGTCGTAAAAAATGATAAACCACTTCAGCGGTCGAGCTGGCAGTCGAGATTACGAGGTTGTAGCGGCCATATTTTTGATTGGTATGATGATGATCGATATTAATAATTTCGGCTGGGTGATCTTTGACAAAATTATGTACTCCGGCATATTGCAAGTCGCCGGAATCCAATACGACGATAGTGTCCAGATCAGGATTAACAAAAATTTCCGGATCGGTTTGGATTTTTTCACTATGTGGCAAAAAAGCCAGTTTGGGGCTTAATGGGGTAAGACAAAAAATTTCGGTTTTTAACCCAATTTTTTCCAGATGTTCAAAAAGTGCACAAGCCGATCCTAGCGCATCACCATCGGCATTTTGGTGAGCGACTATGACAATGGCGCGCGCACGTTTGAGACGATCATAAATTTGTAAAGTTATTTTTCGCATAAGTTCAGTAGAGAACAGGGGAGATTATCATATATATAGTTGCATGTCAACCGGCGTTTATGGTACAATATGTCGCAATTGGATTATGTACTTAAAACGATTGGAAATTCAAGGATTCAAATCTTTTGCCAGTAAAACGGTACTGGATTTTTTGCCGCCGCAAAATGGTCGTTTTAGTATTACCGCCGTAGTTGGTCCCAATGGTTCCGGCAAATCCAATGTTGTTGATGCTTTGCGTTGGGTGATGGGCGAACAGAGTATCAAAACCTTGCGTGGTAAAAAAAGTGAAGATATTATTTTTGGCGGTTCAGAGGCCAAAGGACAGCTCGGAGCCTGTGAAGTTTCGATGTTTTTGGACAACAGTGATGACAGAGTGCAAATAGATCTGCCGGAAATTGTGATTACTCGTCGGCTATATCGTAGTGGCGAGGGTGAATATATGATAAATAATAATCCGGTGCGATTGCTGGATATTCATTTGCTTTTGGCCAAGGCGCAGTTTGGTCAACATTCATATAGTGTAGTCGGACAGGGGACAATCGATCGTTTGCTGATAGTTACTCCCGGCGAACGCAAAGATTTCTTGGACGAGGCTTCTGGTATCAAAGAACATCAGATAAAACAACATCAGGCCAACCTCAAATTGGCGCGTACCGTGGAAAATATGTCACAAGTGGATGTGTTGCTCACAGAAGTAGAACCACGTTTGCGCATGTTATCCAAACAAGTGCGCAAATTGGAACAACGCCACGAAGTAGAAATAAATTTGCGTGAAACTCAAGAAAAATATTATGGTTCATTGTATGGGTCAAACAAAAAAGAAATAGACCGTTTAGAGTTGGAAATAAAAAGTTTTGATGAGCAATACAAAATTACTTTTAAAGAACTGGAAGACACCCAGCTGGAATTATCTGAATTAGCGCGCAGTGAAAGTCGTCAGGAAGTTTTTGTAAAATTACAAGAAAAATATCAGGCGGTTATAAAAATAAAAAATGAATGGGAGAGACAACTCGCGGTGGTTTCCGGCAAAATTCAAAATGCTTATAGTGATTTGGGCAAACAAAATATTGGTTGGTTGGAAAAGAAAGTGGCGGAACTGAAATCGGTAGGTGAACAGTTTGTAATAGAACAAAATAAACTGGAAAATGAGTTAAACAAAACCGGGAAAATATTGCTTGAAAACAATACCAAAGTAGCGGAATTATCACGCGATAAAACCCAGTCAGCCGTGCGATTATCACAGTTGCAGGTGAAACAATATGAACAAAAATCCGAGCGTCAATATCTGGAATTTAGTGGTTTGACAGCGGTACGATGTGTTTTGGAAAATAAAAATCGTTTTGGAAAAGTTTTTGGTTTGTTTGCCGAATTGGGAGAAGTAGACAATGAATACAGTTTGGCAATGGAAGTAGCGGCTGGTGCTAATATGTCTTCGCTAGTTGTGGCGGATGAGAGTGTGGCTAAGTCGGCGATTGAATTTTTGCGTGAAGAAAAAATGGGGGTAGCGACATTTTTGCCTATAAATAAAATGACACCGCGTTATTCCACCGGCGATATTAGCGACTTGCTGAATCAAGATGGGGTGTGTGGTTTGGCGATTGATCTGGTGAAATTTGATGAAAAATTCCGCAATGTTTTTTCTTTTGTTTTGGGTGATACTTTAATTGTCAAAAATTTGGGTGTAGCTCAACGTTTGGGTATTGGTCGGATTCGTTATGTTACTCTGGATGGCGATGTGGTCGAAAAACGCGGGGTGATGAAGGGTGGTTGGCGCGGACAGAAAAAAATGCACTTGAGTTTCTCCGGTCGCACTATTTTTTCTGATGGCGAGGGACAAAATTATCAAGAAGAATTGGTTAGACAGGAAAGCAATTTTAAAGATTTTGAGCTGAAGTTGGATCAGGCCAAAACTGCAGCGTTGTTATCACAAATGGACAAAGAAAAATTGTTGGGCAAATTGGAATTACTTCAACTTAATCAGAAAAAAAATCAGGATGAAATGTCCGGCATGGAACGAGAATTAAATTTCTTGCAAATGAGTCCGGAGGAATATGGTGTGCATTTGACAGAGTTGGAAAAAGAAAGAGAAAAAATAAAATTGGAAATTGTCGATAGTGAAAAAGAAAGCGGAAAAATTGAAGAAGAAATAAAACAATTCAACGATAGTGAAGAAATAAAAAAACAGCGAGTATTTGGTTTGCAGGAAGCGATGCAGAAGAAACAACTAGAGGTAAATGGTATTTTGTCCTCTCGCAATGAATACAAGATTCAACTTGCCAAATTGGAAACCAAAAATGAAGATTTGAGCAGTGAAGTCGGCAGTGAGATGAGCGTGTCGCTGGCGGCTTTGGCGGAAAGGGCTTCAATCATACTCACTCAGTCTGAATTAGAAACTTGCGCCGGTTCCATTCAAAAATTAAAATATCAACTGAGTTTGATTGGCGGTATTGATGAAGATGTGATTAAGGAATATGAAACTACCAAAGAGCGTTATGACTTTTTGAGTAGCCAACTCAAAGATTTGACCACTGCCACCGATGATTTGTCCAAAATGATTGAGGAATTGGATGAGATCATGAAGAAAAAACGCGCGACGGCGTTCAAACAAATTCGCAAAGAGTTTGATCGTTATTTTAAAATTTTATTCAACGGTGGTAGTGCCCAACTCGAAGAAATTTATGGCGAGCCGGAAAGTGAAGATGGTTTGGAAATTAGTACCAACGATTCTGTCATTCCCACGAACGCGGGAATCTCCCAAGATCCCCGTTTTCACGGGGATGACAATGACGGCCTTGCAAAAACAAAAAAACGCGATAAAATTCTCACCGGCATCGATGTCACCGTCAATCCACCAGGTAAAAAAATCAAAAATATCAATTCACTTTCCGGTGGTGAGCGTACGCTCACTTCTATCGCTTTGATTTGTGCTATTCTCAATTGCAACCCGTCGCCATTTGTGGTGATGGACGAAGTGGAAGCGGCACTGGATGAAACCAACACTCTGCGTTTTGCCAATATTATGAGTGAACTCGCGACTAAATCTCAGTTTATTATTATTACCCACAATCGAGTGACGATGCACAGTGCTGACGCTCTTTATGGTGTGACTATGGGTGGGGAAGGGGTCTCGAAGTTATTGAGTGTCAATATTAGCGAGGTTGGAAAATATGAAGAAAAAACAGTTTCAGTGCCAAATGGGCAGGAGATTGACAAAAACAGCTAAATACAATATAATAACGTTGCTCTAAAATTCTCCGTGACTTCACATACCACAGAGAAACTGTTTTAAAATTAAAATAATTTATGTTAGCTATTCGATTACAACGTATTGGAAAAAAGAAATTTGCCACTTATCGTATCATTGTGTCCGAAAAAGCGCGCGATACTCAGGGTGATCATCTAGAACAAGTCGGCACCTACAATCCCCATGCCAAAGAAAATCAATTTTTGCCGATAGTGGATAGAGTAAAATATTGGATTAGTAAAGGAGCTGTTCCTTCGGAAACTGTTCACAATCTATTGGTAACCGCCAAAATGATTGAAGGCAAGAAAAAGAAATCAGTATTTATTAGTAAAAAACGCGCCGCCAAATTAGCGGAAAAAAAGAAAACAGCTTAAAAATTTGACGAGCTCTTTTAAAAGATGATAAAATGATAATGCAGAGCTGGTGGAAACTCCACACGTCGACAGACTGCCAGATATGAAAAAATAATGATAATACTATGGAAGCAGATCAGATGTTTGTAGAGGCACTCGTGAAAGCGATTGTCAACAACCCAGACAAAGTCAAGACCGACCGCACAATCGATGAACGCGGCGTGCTTATCACTTTGGATGTTGATCCAGCAGACATGGGCTATGTCATCGGACGCGGCGGTCAAACCGCTCGTTCTATCCGTACCTTGCTCAAGATCGTAGGCGCCAAGCACAATGCTCGCGTGAACCTCAAGATCAATGAGCCGGTCGGTGGTCGTGGTCCTCGCCCAATGGTGGCGAGTGCTGCTGTGCCAGTTGATACTAGTGCCGTGGATGATTTGGGAATATAAAATAGGATTTTAAAAACCGTTTCGATTTGTCGAAGCGGTTTTTTTGTGTTATAATAAATTGTAAGTAAACTATACGAAATAGATACTAAAACTGTAGGTTAACCAACAGTTTTGCAAAACACTCAAATTTTTATTTAATATTAGCCAAATTAATATGTATGTAAAACGTCATTTGGAAGCCCAAATAGACAAATATCTGTTTAAAAAGAAGATCATTGTTTTGTATGGAGCGAGACAAGTAGGAAAAACAACTTTAGCCAAAACTTTACTTAAAAAATATTCAGATGAAAATAGTTATTTTAATTGTGAAATTATCAGTACGAAACAAGCTTTGGAAAAATTTGATCCGGTGGCATTAAAAAATTTTTTAGGCAATGGTAAAGTGATAGTTTTGGATGAAGCTCAAACGGTAAGTAATATTGGATTGATTTTAAAATTGTTGATAGATACCTATCCGGAAATGCAAATAATTGCTACCGGATCGTCAAGTTTTGATTTGTCCAACCA
>JAVHOZ010000072.1:0-9281 GCA_036170335.1 Candidatus Magasanikiibacteriota bacterium
TTCAAAATTGCGGAAAAATACCATGCCGAGGCGCTTTGCGCCGAGGCTGTTTCTTTCAATTTCGCTGAATGTAAAACTTGGCGGAGAGAGAGGGATTTGAACCCTCGATACCTTGCGGTATGCCGCCTTTCCAAGGCGGTGCACTCGGCCACTATGCGACCTCTCCAATGTTTTTTTGTCGTTTAATACTATCAAAAATTAACCAACAAGTCAATCCGGTAAATATCACAAGCATCCCCCATTGTGCGGGCGTCAACATCAAATATCGCGCGTCGGCTTGTTGCACATCCGTAGCTCGCAAAAAATCCAACCAAAAACGTACAAAAGCGTATACCATAAAAGAAAGTTGCGAAACCAACCCCCAACGTATTTTTACTAATTTTTTAAATAAGATCGCAAATATAATAAATATAAACCAAGCCAACAAAGAATCAAACAGACCCAAATCATAACGCGCACCAGCCGAAAAATTTATTGCCAAAAAAGAATCTGTCAGTTTACCGGGATGGTCATGAATCATAAAACACCCAATCCTTCCAATCGCCCACCCCAACCACAAGCTCAAGGCCATCACATCAAAATATGGCCATAATTCTTTCAAATTAAAATGTTTAATTTTGGCAAAAATATAAATGGCAAAAATCGCCCCCACAAACCCACCCAACGATGACGCTCCGCCTTGCCAAAAATAAATTATTTCTGACGGATGTAGCAAATAATATTCTGGTGCATAAAATACGACATGAAATATTCTAGCCATAAATAATCCACCGACAATACTCCACACTCCCAGATCCAAAATTACCTGTTCAGCCAAAAAATATTTACTGGAAAGTTTGTAAGCCAAAATCAAACTGGATAAAATTCCTAGCGACACAAACAAACCCCACACTTGAATAGTGAGTGGACCAAATACAAAGGCGTTGGCTTGAAAATATGGGATCATTTTATTTTAAATATTTTAAAATATCATCAGGTCTGTCGATCACCTTCACTAAACTTTGATCAGTTAAACCAATAGTTTTGAAATCATGATATAAAATATGAAAATATTCAAGCAGCGGTTTCCAAAAATCGCTCCCCACCAAAATGATCGGCACTAACTCATTTTTTTTAGTTTCTTGCAAAGTTAATAATTCAAATAATTGATGAAGAGTACCAAACCCACCAGGGAAAAAGATAAAAGCTTTGGAAGGTGAAGTAATAATAAGTTTACGAACAAAAGGAAAGAAAAAACCGGCAGATTTTGTTACATAATTATTTATACGTTCCCCTTTTTCCCAACGCATATTAATGCCAACGCTTTCACCACCGGCATCAAAAGCGCCTTTATTGGCCGCCTCCATCACTCCCGGACCGCCGCCGGTAATAGTCGTAAAACCATTTTGAGCTAATAATTTTCCAATATCATAGGCCACATTATAATACGAAGAACCTGGCAAAATACTTTATGTTCCAAAAACAGTCACGTCATTTTGTAGTTTAGTTAAAAATTCAAAACCATCCACCAATTCTGCCATAATTCGAAAAACACGCCAGTCCGGACCACCCTGACAATAAAAATTATTATCAGAAGTCGTACATTCATTTGGCAAATCTGGAACATCTTTTATAAACTCAAAGGCATCCTGCGCAGAATCTACTAAATGCCAACTGTCAATAATATCTTCCGGAATGGAATGAGCAATACCACTAGAATTTAAACGTAAAAATTTTAATAACGGTTCCCAAAATTCTTTCCCAACCAAAATAATTGGTACTTTTTGCATAAAACCCAATTCCATAAAATCAACCACTTCAAAAAATTCATCCATAGTTCCAAAACCACCAGGGAAAAAAACAAAAGCATCAGCTGGCGAAGTCAGCATTACTTTGCGAGTAAAAAAATAGAAAAAGCCGACCGATTCTTTTACATAAGGATTGATACGCTGTTCAAAGGGAAGTTGAATGTTGATACCAACTGTTGTGCCTCCAGCTTCGAAAGCGCCTTTATTGGCTGCTTCCATAATACCGGGGCCACCACCGGTAATAGTAGTAAAACCATTTTTACCTAACAGATATCCAAATTCTTCAGCCACCTTGTAGTAATGTCCATTCTTTGGCAGTCGTGCCGAACCCAAAATAGTAACTTCACGTTTAAATTTACTCAAAAATTGATATCCGTCAATAAATTCACTAATAATACGAAAAATTCTCCAACTATCCCGAAAATTTACCGCCTCACCGGCTGTTGTAAAATTTTGTGGAGGCAAAGTTCTTTTTAAAGGTGTGTTAGCAGACTCCGAAATTTGAGGCAAATCAATTTCTGGTGTTTTTTTAGGCATAAAATATATTTTCTAAGGTTGAGTAAAAAAACAGAAACTTATTGTTTAAACATTTTATTAGCAACACTCATAATTAGAGCTTCCTTTAATCTCCGACCAATTATCTGCACTCCAATTGGTAAACCATTTTTAGTTTTTCCAGCTGGCACAGAAATACCAGGAACACCAGCACACGAGGCTGGAGCCATAAAGACATCCGCCAAATACATGGCAATAGGATCCTGTGATTTTTCTCCTAAACCAAAAGCAGTATATGGCGAAGAGGGTGTAATTAAAACGTCCACTTCACTGAAAACACGTTCAAAATCACGACGAATAAGTGTGCGCACTTGTTGGGCTTTTTTATAATAAGCATCATAATATCCAGCCGATAGCGCATAAGTGCCAATCAAAATTCTACGTTTAACTTCTTCCGGAAAACCTTGCTCTCGACTACTGGCATAAACATCAAATAAATTGTCAACATCGGCACGAACACCGTAACGCATACCATCTAAACGTCCCAAATTTGAGCTATCTTCACTAGGCACGAGTACATAGTAAACAGCCATAGCATATTTAGTAAACGGCAAACTAACATTTACTATTTTGGCACCTTGTTTTTCTAAACTATCAATTCTATTTTGAGTGGCTTGTCGAACCTCTTTATCCAAACCATCAATTTCAAAATATTCACGTGGCACACCGACTCGCAAACCTGACAAATCTGATTTTAATTCTGACTGATAATTTGGTACTTTTTCTGGTACCGTAGTAGCATCCAATTCGTCTTTGCCGGCTATTATCTCCATCACAATCGCCATATCCTCAACGGTTTTTGTCATCGGACCAACCGTGTCAAACGATGAAGCCATTGGCATAATACCAAAACGAGAATTGCGACCATAACTTGGACGCAAACCAACTACTCCACAAAAACTGGCTGGCTGACGAATGGAACCGCCAGTATCTTCAGCAATAGCAAAAATACACATATCATCTGCAACTGCTGCCGCTGAACCACCAGACGACCCACCGGCAACTTTGCTTAAGTCGTGTGGATTTTTTACTGGACCATACATACTATTTTCATTGCTAGCTCCATGACCAAACGCATCGCAATTGGTTTTACCAATCAACACCCCACCCTGTTCACGAATTTTTTTGATTACAGTTGCATCATATGGAGGTGTATAATTATCCAAAATTTTTGCTGCGCCAGTTGAACGCACGCCAGCTGTACAAATTGCGTCTTTTACTGCAAATGGTATACCAGTCAAAGGCAAGGCCTTGTTTTGTGACAACATTTTATCGGCCATCCGAGCTTCATCCAAAGCTGACTCCTCACAAACAGTAATAAAAGCGTTTAATTCTTTATTTCTTTCCTTGATTCTGTCCAAACAAGCTTGAGTTAATTCTACTGCGGTAAATTTTTTACTGCGCAAACCTTCTTGAGCTTCCTTAATTGTAAATTCGTTTAACATAAAATTAAATTATATCTTCACTATCACCAAAAACTGCCGGCACTTTGAGCAAACTGTTGCTGACTTGTGGCATTTGAGCAATTAAATCTTTTTTAATTTTACAATTTCTTGACACATCTTCACGAAACACATCTTCTAAACCGGTTACTTGCGCAGTTGGCTCTACCCCTTCGGTATCAACTTCATTTAGTGTATTCACAAAATCTAATACTGTGGAAATAGTAGTAGCATAACGTTCTTCTTCAGCAGAAGTAAGCTCAATACGAGCCAACTTGGCTATTTTCCTGACTTCTTCTATAGATAGGGACATAAATAAATTACAATTAAAACAGTGCTCTTATTATACAAAAAAAACCTTAACTTGGCAAACAATACCTAAATAGTGTAAACTAGTGAAAAGCTAAACTTATGGAAATTATCACAACTGCAAAAGAAGAAACTTACGAATTTGGCAAAAAAATTGCTAACCAATTTAAAGGTGGTGATATTTTGCTTTTAGTTGGAGAACTTGGTGCCGGCAAAACTACTCTTATAAAAGGTCTGTCTGCTGGATTTGGTGTAAGAAATGAAGTTGCTAGCCCAACTTTTACTCTAATGAATCATTATCACACCAACAACCACAACATAAAGAATCTAATCCACATTGATACTTATCGTATCAATGATGAACAAGAACTAAAAGACATTGGCATTGAAGATTATTTGGGTGAATTTGATTCACTTTGTGTAATTGAATGGCCGGAAAAATTAACCACATTATTGAAAAATAAAAAAAACTTTACTATCACCATTGAACATTTGGATGAAAACAAAAGAAAAATTACGATGGTATAGCTTGGTCGCGTAACGAAAATTCACAACCGCAATAATTTTGTCGATAAATACCTTTCTCCGATACCAATTTTCTTCCACGCTCTTGCCTACCACCTTTTTTCCAATCTTCATCGTAAAATTTAATATTAAATTGGTCAGCCAAAAACTGCGCAATCGGATTGATGATTTGCGCTTTTTTATTTCGACCGCTAGTAAGACTAGTCCCAAAAATATCAAAATTGTTTTCGGTAGCATAATGTACTGTGGCCTGTAGTCTAAATTTAAAACATACAGCACAGCGATTCCCCATTTCCGGTTCGGTCTCCAAACCTTTTACTTCCTGTCGCCATTTTTCATGTTCATAGTCCTTGTCCACCATTTTTATATTCCACTCCTTGCAAACTTTGACTACTTGTTCCTTGCGTTTCATATATTCTTCTGCTGGAAAAATATTGGGATTATAAAAAAAGACAGTCAGATCAAAATTATCTTTTAATTCCTCCACAATAGCAATACTACACGGCGCACAACAAGTATGCAACAAGAATTTTTGCATGTCATTTTTTTAAATAATTTTTTCCTTTTAGTTCTTTTGGTAAATAATCTTGATCCACCGGTTCAGAAAAATCCGGATTGTATTTGTAATCTTTTCCATATCCAATATCTTTCATAAATTTAGTTTGTGCGTTGCGAAGATGAATTGGTACACCCAAATGTGAAGTTTCTTCAGCGTCCTTTTTGGCCAGTCCATAAGCAGTATATAACAAATTTGATTTGGCTGACTTGGCACAATATACCACTGCCTGAGCCAAATGTACACTACATTCCGGATAGCCGATTTTATGACAAGCGTCATAAGCGGCGTTGGCCTGAACAAGTGCCTCACTATTGGCCATGCCGATGTCTTCACTAGCAAAACGCAACACACGACGCGCTATATACAACGGATCCGCTCCCCCTTCCAGCATGCGCGCCAACCAATAAATCGCCGCATTGGGATCACTACCACGCATTGATTTGTGCAGAGCAGAGATAAGATTATAAAATTCTTCTCCTTTTTTATCAAAAACCAAATGAGTTTTTTGCAACGCTTCTTTGATGTCCTCTTTTATAATTTTTATTTCGGCGTTTTTACTTTTACCAGCTTTGGCATTCACGGCCAACTCCAAACTATTGAGCGCTGCTCGTGCGTCTCCAGCTGAAAGTTGCGCTAACAATTCAATTACACTTTTATCTATTTTAATATTAATTTTTCCCAGCCCCCGTTCTTTGTCCATTAAAGCATGTTCTATTATTTTTACGACATCGCTAATTTCTAAATATTTTAAAATAAAAACTCGTGAACGCGACAACAGTGCCCCAATAATTTCAAAAGATGGATTTTCAGTAGTAGCTCCTACTAGAGTAATGAGACCTTTTTCCACATAAGGTAACAGAGCATCCTGCTGCGCCTTATTCCAACGATGAATTTCGTCAATAAACAAAACTGTGCGTTTATTTTCCAAACGCAAATGGTATTGCGCATCATCTACCGCTTTTCTCAGTTCATCTTTTCCATCCATTACCGCCGAGATCACTACAAAATGAGATTTGGTAGCGGCCG
This sequence comes from Candidatus Magasanikiibacteriota bacterium, assembly GCA_036170335.1. GTDB lineage: Bacteria > Patescibacteriota > Patescibacteriia > Magasanikbacterales > GWA2-37-8 > CAIOJG01. The sequence goes on from JAVHOZ010000072.1 coordinate 6,204, forward strand.
CGATAATTTGCGCAAGGGTAGTTTTACCAACACCCGGTGGCCCCCAAAAAACTAAAGAAGACAATTGGTCGCTATCAATTAATTTCCTTAACAACTTTTTTTTACCAACGATTTCCTCTTGCCCAAAAAATTCATCAAAATTTCGCGGACGCATGCGATCCGATAAAGGTGTAAAAATCATACCCAACCTCCAAATTGTCGACCGAGCCAATCTTTAACTTTTCCTTTCCAACCAATATGAGAATAATTATTTTCGTTTAAAAATATTCCACGCTGGCGTAAATCATCAAAAATTAAATTTAACTCATTAATCATAGAAAGATCATTAAATAATATACCCGCTTCTTCGTTATTAAAAAAACTACGATGCGTAAAATTAACACTACTCACAAAACCGAGTCGCTTGTCCGAAGTCATCGCTTTGCCGTGATTCATTTTTGTTGATAAATAAACATTTATACCATGTTTGTGCGCCATTTTAGAATAAAACCCAGACACCCATTCTAAAAATTTATAATCAGGAAATAATGGTAGAAATAAGTTTACTTTTGCTTTGCGCTCTTTAGCCGCAGCTACTAATTTGAAAAAAATCTTATCCGGAACAAAATACGGTGTTAATAAATTAAAACTCTCTTTCGTATTAACCAAAGCATCTAAAAAAATATTTTTAACTCTGGAGCGTTTTGAATTGATCGGTGAGTGCAAAATAAATTTACAACGATTTTTCAATTCTTGCCATTCTTTTTTTAATCTTGGATTTAATAAATGTTTTATTTTATTTTTATCACCACCACCGCGAATATATGATTTTGCGAAAGAACGCAACAATGGTGTAGTAACCCTACCGGTAATTCGCAAATGTATATCATCCCAGCTGGAATATATATTACTGACATTTACACCACCAACAAAAACAATTTCTCTGTCTACTACCAAAACCTTGCGATGGTTTCTGCACCAAAGTGATTTTATCCAACCGCGCAACAATAAATTTGGCAATAATGAATTATAATATAATAAATCAACTCCGGAGGCGCGCAAACGATTGATACTAAAACGCGACAAACCAAAGCTACCAATCGCATCAACAATTATTTTTACTTCCAAACCAGCTTTAGCTTTTTGACACAAAATATCAATAAACGGAGCACCAATCTCGTCGTCTATCAGAGAATAAATTTCCCAATAAATCGATTCTTGTGCAACTAAAATAGCCTCTTGCATTCCCTGCAAAGCATCAACTGTAGTACGATAAAATTTGTAGCTAAAATCTACATTCATACTTATACTGTATACTCAACCAAACAAAAAATCAACTATTAAAAAATCCCATGCTTTAGACATGGAATTTTTACTATATTACATTTACCTGCACATTTTCATCCAATTTTAATCTCTCTAATTTTTTACGATGCTGATATATTATACCAAAGGCAAAAAGCATCAAGATTGAACTGACAAAAAATGGAAAATTTATTTTATAAGTATATACTGGACCGGTAAAAAGTGGTCCTACCACCATACCAAGAGATAACACTGAAGTTAAAATACCCATCGCTTCACCCTTAACATGTGACTCTGCCAGATCTAACACTTGACTAGTAAAAACCGCTCGCAGTACTGATTGGGCAAAAACACCTATTAATATTCCCACAAAAAATAAAGTTGTAAAATTCATTCCCATTAGAAAATAACTAATAGTAAATGCCAATAACATAAACAATACTAGATCAGGTTCCTTGAAACGACGCAACCAAAAACGCTTGAGCCCAACCATCTGATTAACAGACATTATAACTCCTTGAACAGTAATAATCATACCAATCACTAAAGCACTAAAACCAAAACGATCATTGAAATATAGGGCTATTATGGACTGAGTGCCAGACATTGCAATCCCAAATAAAAACCAAGTCACAAAATATGGAAATAATTTTTTGTTTTTAATTGCGCTTATAATTGGTACAAATGGATTGAAACTCATCTTGGACAAATTGCGAGTTTTGTTTGTTTCCGGTAAAAACAAAATTGCCATAATCATATTGATAGTGGCCAAAACACCGGCAGTCCAAAAAGGAAACGAAGGTGAAATAGCACCAAGCAAACCACCCAGCATCGGTCCCACAATAAAACCCACTCCAAACATGGCGCCAATTAATCCCAAATTGTGAGTACGATCTTTGTCATTCTTGGAAATATCCACCAAATAACTTTGCGCAGTTGAAAAATTTCCGGCAGCCAGTCCATCAATAATACGACCAATGAATAAAAATAATAAACTGTTAGCACTAGCGAACACAAACCATCCGATCGCAGTACTCGCGATACTGACAATTAAAATTGGACGACGGCCGATTCTATCCGACAACGCGCCCAACATCGGAGTGCTCAAAAAAGCACAAATCGAAAAAGCCGCAAACAAATAGGTCACTTCTAGAGCCGCGCCACCAACTTTGGCAACATAAAAAGGCAAAGATGGCAAAACTATTCCCAATCCAATAACGTCTACCAACACCGTTAAGGCGATAATTATTTTTTGTTTATTCACTTATTTTGTATTATGTTTTTTTAAATTTCACCGTAAACAACGGTTCGTAGTTATTATCATATTCATCAACCACCGCCACTGTCTCCCCTTTTACCAATTTACTGAATGCCGCATCGGACAACATGGTATTATCCGATTCCAAATCAATCTTAAAATCGTCTAATTTTTGAAACTCTCCGGAAAAATCTTGTTTGATAGAATTTTCAATTTGTTTTTTCTTCGCTCTCAATTCAGTCATTTTATCTACGATATTTTTATACTCTTCCGATGAGGTCAAAGCTTCACGATAAGCAGATTTAATATCCTTTTGTTTTTTCTTTGTTTCCAATATCCTACTAAATATTTCTTGGATGTCCGCCATATTTATAAAATTAAAAATAACTACACCATTTTATCACAAAACAATACATCCGACAAGATGTATTGTGAAAAAAAATAAAATGACTTTTGATATACTTTTTAAGCAAAACCGGGGAAAAAATCCTTTTTAATATTTCTTTTACTCACACCCAAATCTCCCAATACTTTTT
>JAVHOZ010000073.1:0-9159 GCA_036170335.1 Candidatus Magasanikiibacteriota bacterium
TGTAAATTTTATTTAATAAATGTAAACGCGTTTCCTCGTCCGGTAAATGATGAAAAGACGCAATCAGAAAAGCCAGATCAAAAAAATTATCAGCAAAAGTTTTTTCTTGCTGCGTGGTCAGAAAAAAACTGGCCTTACCTGACTCAATTTCTTTCTCCCATTTTTTTTGCGCAATTTTTAACAATTCATCGCTCTGATCCAACCCAAAATATTTAATTTTATTATCTTTAAACAAAAATAACAGTCGCCCGTTACCACAACCCCAATCCAGAATATTTTGTCCGTCTTTGACAAACTTTTCAAACTGTTTCAGCTCGTCCCACAGGTCAAAACGGGTACCGGAAAATAACCCCGCTATCCGGTTGTAATCTTCACGAATCTTATGTATAATGGCCTTTGAATCCATATGCAATCAATTGAAGAAATAATAATACTCGACTGTTATAAAAAACAGCCAAAAGACATCGAGGCGCTCAACAACATCAAGCGTCGTATTTTGCGTACCATTAAAGCCGGATATATTCCGACCTCCACTCAATTACTCAAAGCATACCACAAACTAGTCAAAGAAAACAAGATAAAAGTCAGTCCTCAACTAGAACAGAATCTGCTACGTCGAGCAGTACGCACACTATCAGGTGTCACGATTGTAACCGCCCTTACCAAACCATTTCCTTGCCCTGGTCAATGTACCTATTGCCCGACCGAAGCACGCATGCCAAAAAGTTATCTTTCTGATGAACCGGCTGCTGCGCGCGCTTTGTCTTTAAAATTTGATCCTTACGAACAAACTTGGCGCCGTCTGGAAGCGCTGAAAAAAAATGGCCATCCAATCGATAAAGTAGAATTGATTATCAAAGGAGGTACTTGGAATTCTTATCCTATCACCTATCAATACTGGTTTATCGCCCGTTGTTTTGAAGCTTGCAATCGTACACGCAAAAGTACAGTATCAGAAAAAATGAATCTGGAAAATTTGAGAAAACAAATGGTCAAAATCCAAAAGAAAAACGAAACGGCCAAACATCGTATTATCGGTCTAACTTTGGAAACTCGTCCGGATTTTATTAACAAAAAAACTATTGAGGCAATGCGTGAAATGGGAACAACTCGTGTTGAAATTGGTGTTCAACACATTGATCCAAAAATAATGAAGATGACCAAACGTGGGCATGGACTAAAAGAAACGGTTGAAGCCACCAAACTTTTGCGCCACTATGGTTTCAAAGTTGACTACCATCTCATGCCTCAACTTCCGGGTAGCACTCCAACCAAAGATCTCAAAATGTTGCGCCAAATTTTTTCTGATCCTCACTTACGTCCTGACATGATAAAAATTTATCCTTGCACAGTGGTACGAAATTCTGAATTATATAAATGGGTTGCCAACGGCACCTTTAAACCTTACAGCGACAAAAATCTTTTGAAAATTTTAAAAGAATTCAAAAGTGACGTTCCATACTATTTGCGTATTTCTCGTTTGATTCGCGATATTCCCTCCCACCATATCATGGCGGGAAATACGATGACTAATTTACGTCAATTGATCCAATTCGAGATGAAAGCAGAAGGAAAAGTTTGTCATTGTTTGCGTTGTCGCGAAGTTGGTCACCAAACACAAATTGATTGGGAAAAAGAAAAAATTACCAAATTTGTCGACACTTACGAATCTAGCGGTGGTACCGAATATTTTATCAGTTTCGAAAATGCCACGCGTGATGCAGTTTTAGCTTTTTGTCGTTTTCGTATTGACCCCGCTGGTATCTATCCTGCTTTTATTCGTGAGCTCCATGTTTACGGACAATCATTAGAAATCGCTAAGCGTAAATTGGGCGCCTCTCAGCATACCGGTATGGGAAAAGAAATGATGAAAACCGCAATGGATATTTGTCATAAAAACAAAGTACCGCACTTGGCGGTAATTTCTGGTGTTGGTGTGCGCGATTATTATCGCAAGCTTGGAGCCAAACTCGACGGCAATTATATGGTATTTGAAATTAAATAAAAAAATCTCTAGCCGATCTGATCACCGCCACATTTTTTGCGCAAATATTATATAATTCCGATACATTGTTTGTATTGATACCACCAATTGCCACCCAAGGAATAAAAATTTCTTTTTTAATTTTTTTAAGCGCTTCCAAACCAACCGGCGTACGATCCGGTTTTGTTGGAGTCGCAAAAATTGGTCCAATACTTACATAATCCGCCCCTTCACTCACTGAAACTTTCATCTGATCCAAGTTATTGTTGGACTTACCGATAATTTTACTACTACCTAAAATTTTTCTAGTTTTATGAAGTGATGTATCTGTTTGGCCAATATGAATTCCAGCTACCGATAATTTTGCCGCCACCTCTACACAATCATCAATAATTAAAAGTATCGGCGTATAACCAAACGCCGTTTTGTCTTTTTTATCAATATAATCACAAAGAAATTTTGTCTGATTATAAATTTCATTTTTATCTCCACTTTTATTTCGTAACTGCACAACTTTAGCGCCATGATCTATCAACCAAATTAATTCTTCTACGCTATCGCTAAGTGGATACACTACTCCAGCTTCAAAATATAATTGCAACCAATAATGAGGTGTCGCCGAAAGTACTTCAAATTCAAAACGATAAACATCATATCTTAATTTTTGAAAATAAGAATAATGTTGGTGTAAATAAATTTTAGAATATTCTTCTAACACACGCAACGCTTCTTCCAGACGTGAAAAATTGGCTTTCATCAGACCCCAAAAATTGCGTCTAGAAGCCATATTGTTCTCTTCGCTGGTTTGACCAAAATCTTGCCCCAAATCACGACCTGTAAGGCGTGAGGCGCAACCAAGCATATATTCAAGCTGTGCCAAAAGATGTCTCAAAGGCCTAATTTTGGTATACAGAGCCTCATTGCGCAACACAAAGCGAATAGTGTCTTCCACTACCCTCATCCCTTCCTTGGCTCGGCTTAAATTGGCGTCAATTAGAGAAAAATCTTTGTTCATAAAACTGTTTGCTTGGTTATAATCGGTATGGTATCATAGATGTTAATAAATTCAAGCAATGCTAATAATATGATCTAAAAAAAATATTTCTTCTGAACGAACGTTAAAAATACGAATAAAATTTGTAGATGAATTGAGCGTGGCTGGCTCTGCTGTTTGAGGAGCGTCAAGCGACGAGTTCAGAGCCAGAGCGAAATGAGTCATAAATTTATGAGTATTTTTATAGTGAGAGAAGAAGAAATATTTTTTTGTTAACTAATTTAAAAATTATGTATACTCATACACTCAAAGAATTCGACCCAGACATTTTAAACAGCATAAAAAAAGAACAACAACGCCAGGAGGAAGGACTTGAAATGATTCCGTCGGAAAATTTTGTTTCACCAGCAGTACTCGAAGCACTCGGATCAGTGCTTACCAATAAATATGCTGAGGGATACGTTGGAAAAAGATATTATGGCGGATGTGAATTTATCGATGAGGTAGAACAACTCGCGATTGATCGTGCTAAGCAATTATTTGGCGCCGAGCATGTGAATATTCAACCGCTTTCCGGCGCTCCAGCGAATGTAGCCGTGTATTTTGCTTTACTAAAACCTGGCGACACTGTCCTTGGTATGGATTTGTCTCATGGTGGACACTTGACCCACGGTCATCCAGTGACTTACATGGCGAAAATTTTTAATTTTATTCGTTATAAAACTAACGCTGAAGGAAAAATTGATCTGGATAATTTACGTGCCATGGCACTAGAACATAAACCAAAAATTATTTTAGTTGGATACAGCGCGTATTCACGTGAAATAGAATACGAAAAAATAAAAGCGATTGCTGATGAAGTCGGAGCCATCACTATGGCCGACATTGCTCATATCGCCGGTCTAATCGCGGGCGGTCAAATGAACAACCCTGTACCAATTTTTGATGTTGTCACTACTACCACTCACAAAACTCTACGCGGACCACGGGGCGGAATGATTATGTGTAAAGAAAAATATGCCAAAGATATCGATAAGGCAGTTTTTCCTGGATTGCAAGGCGGACCTCATGAAAATAATATCGCCGCTAAAGCTATCGCTTTCAAAGAAGCTTTGTTACCGGAATTCAAAGAATACACCGCTCAAATAAAAAAGAATGCCAAAGTTTTAGAAACTGAATTTAATAAACTCGGCTATAAATTATGTTTTGGCGGCACTGACAATCATTTGTTATTGATCGACGTCACCATGAAAGGTATTGGCGGCAAACAAGCTCAAATTGCACTCGACAAAGCTGGTATTACCGTCAACAAAAATATGATTCCCGATGACACTCGGTCGCCTTTTGATCCCTCTGGTATTCGTCTAGGCACTCCAGCCCTCACCACTCGTGGTATGAAAGAAAACGAAATGCGCATTATTGCCGCTTGGATTGATGAAGCAATCATAAATTGGGATAAAGACGAAAAATTAATTGAAATAAAAAACCAGGTCAAAGAACTGACAAAAAACTTTCCACTTTATCCAACCTTAAAGTAACTATTTTACCTCACGTACTTCCAATAAATTGATATTCCCCACTGCCCCTACTGGTTCGCCGGCTACTACTATTACCTTTTCACCATTTTTTACTAAATGTCTTTTTTTGATATAACTCACGGCATTTTCTACCAATTCCTCAATCGAACGACAAGGATGTAAAATAAAAGGCAGCACCCCCCAAGATAAATTTAATTGACGTTGTACACGCTCACTGGTAGTAGCTACCACAATATGAACATTGGGACGAACACTACTAATCAATCGGCCGGTATCACCGGAAATAGAAGCCACCAAAATGGCTTTGGCTTTTACTTCTTCAGCTAGCACTCTTGAAAGATTTGTGATCGCATTTTCCGAACTAATATTTTTTTCTGCCAAATTTGGCATACTCAAATCATCGTAATGAGATTTTTCGGTAGTTAAAATAATATCAGCCATAGTTTCTACCACTAACACCGGATGTTCACCAACTGAAGTTTCATTGGACAACATCACCGCGTCGGCATGATCGATAACTGCATTGGCCACATCGGATACTTCGGCGCGCGTTGGACGACGACTAGTCGTCATTGAATCAAGCATCTGAGTCGCTACAATTACCGGCTTAGCCAATTTATTAGCCACTTCAATAATTCTTTTTTGCACCATCGGCACTTCAGCGGCTCGAATTTCTACTCCCAAATCACCGCGCGCCACCATTACACCATCAGCAGTGGCTAAAATCGATTCAATATTTTTTACCGCTTGCGGACGTTCGATCTTGGCGATAATTTGTATAGGATGCTCTACTTTCAAACCCAATTTAGCTTCATATTCTTTAATCAAAAATCGAGTATCCAAAATATCCTCAGCGCGATTTACAAATGATATAGCGACCATATCCACGCCCTTTTTCACACCAAAAAGTAAATCTTCTTTATCTTTGGCAGTCAACGAAGACAAAGAAATATCACTATCCGGCAAATTTACTCCTTTGTGAGAAGTAAGCAAACCACCCTCTATTACTTTCGCGAATATTTTACCGTCTGCCAATTTTTCAATTTTGGTTTCACAACGACCGTCGTTGATAAGCAATCTGTCGCCAATTTTCAAAAAATTATACAGTTCGGGATGGAAAAATGGAATTTCACCATCGACATATTTACTAATTTTTGTACTAAAAACTACTTCTTTATCGTCTTCGATTTCCACTCCTGCTTCCGGCATTTCACCAATGCGAATTTTTGGTCCTTGCAAATCTTGTAATATAATAATCGGTTCGTCCAATTCTTTTTCCAACTCGCGAACATTATTATAAATTTTGGTAAACTCATCGTAACTGCCATGAGAAAAATTTAAGCGCGCGCAATTCATACCGGCCCGCACCATCTGTTTCAAAATTTCTTTACTTTCACAAGCCGGACCGATAGTAACAACAATCTTGGTATGTTTATGCATAATTCTATTTTAATAAAGCTTTTAATTGTTCCTGTTTAGCTGGGTCAAGTGGCAGCATTTTTAATAATTGATCAATCGAATTGGAATTGGGTTTGCTCGAAGTAGCACCACCACCAAGCAAACTACCATAAGTACTTTGCAAACCTTGAATGATTGGTGGTAAAAACCAAATCGCAAAAATTAACGGCACCACAATCAATAAAATTCTAAACCAACTACCGATCGCTGACCACATCAATTTATTATTTATTTTTCGATTTTGCTCATAAATAATTTGTGACCATTTTAGATTTTTTTCCAACAGCTCTTTGATTGTTTCGGTGTCTGTTTTGATTATTGGTTTGTTTTCTACAACAACCGGCAAATCAGCCGCTGTCGTTTTTTTATCATCAGACATATTTTCATTTTTTTGTTCAGTCATATTTTTGTGTCTAAACATATTATTTGCTCAAACGTTTTAATTCATTTTCAAAATTTTTAACATCTTTAAAATCACGATAGATACTGGCAAAACGAATATAGGCCACTTTATCAAAACCGCGCAAATTTTTCATCACAATTTCACCCAGTTCACCACTACCAATTTCATGTTTTTTCTTTTTTTGAATATCACGTTCAATCCTATGCAAAAGCTGATGAAAATTTTCTTGAGTAAACGATCTTTTGGCCAAGGAACGTCGAATACCATTTTCTAACTTATCACGCATATAGGCTTCACGACGACCATCACGTTTTACCACTATCAAATCCAATAATTCGGTCTCCTCAATAGTAGAAAATCGATACTGACATTTATCACACTCACGACGACGACGCGTGGCTAGATCATTTTCGGCTGGACGAGTATCGACTACGCTAGTATTTTTATGATTACAAACTGGACATCTCATATAAACTACAAAACTTTACTATCTAATAGTAGCATTTCCCAATATAAAAAACAATCCCGACTTAGTCGGGATTTGTTAATAGTGTTAAGTATTGTTAGATACCCATTTTTTTACGAATAAAAGCCGGAATCTCCAACTCATCGTCAGCTTTTATTTTTGGAGCGGATATTGGGGCAGAACGAACTTCTTCTTTTGGTAAAACATAATTGGTCGTCAATGGTTGAATTGGAGTTACTACTGGTTTTTGAGTAAATTGTCTAAACTTTTTTTCCTCCTCTTCATCTTCTTTTTGAGTCTTGCGCAAAAAATTGGTGTTAGCAAATTTACTGGCACCAAAGAACGAATTACTATCTTCTTCGCTTTTTGACAAAATTGATTGACGATCATCAAAGCCACAAGCAATCACGGTAATTCGAATACTACCAGACATAGTATCGTCAATAGTCGCACCAAAAATAACTTTGGCATCTTCGGCAGCTGAACTAGTAATAATTTTGGCTGCTTCACTAACTTCATTCATCGCCAAATCTTGACCACCAGTAATTGTAAATAATATTCCATGGGCACCATCGATAGAAAGTTCGAGTAGTGGACTAGATATGGCCATCTTGGCAGCATCAACTGCTCTATTGTCTCCAGTACCAGTACCAATACCCATCAACGCCGAACCAGTATTAAACATAATAGTTTTTACATCGGCAAAATCAACATTGATGAGAGCGTGGGAAGTAATAATTTCTGAAATACCTTGAACACCCTGACGCAACACATCATCAACAATTTTAAACGCTTCCAGTAAAGTAGTTTTTTTATCAATCACTTGTAAAATACGATCATTGGGAATAGTGATAATAGCATCAACATTACGAGCCAATTTTTCCCAAGCTGCGTCGGCAATATCACGACGTTTTGGACCTTCAAATCCAAATGGTTTGGTAACTACGGCTACCGTCAACACCCCCAATTCTTTGGCCACTTCTGCTACTACTGAGCTCGCTCCTGAACCAGTACCACCACCCAACCCACAGGTGATAAATACCATATTGCTATCTTTCAAAATTTCTCGAATTTCATTTTGTGATTCTTCGGCCGCTTTTCTTCCAACTTCTGGATCCATTCCAGCTCCCAAACCACGAGTAACGCTTTTGCCAATATGCAATTTGGCTGGAGCATTACTATGGTGCAGGGCCTGAACGTCGGTATTCATCACTACAAAATCAACACCTCGGATCTTGGCAGCCACCATCCGATTCACAGCGGAACCACCAGAACCACCAACTCCAACGACTTTAATTTTGGCAAATGTTTCCATTTCTGGTTTTACTTGAGGCATAGGGAATCATGTTATGAATAATTTTTGTATTCAATGTCTATAAATAAAAATAACGGAGATTATCCGCTATTTAGTTTATACGAGGCGACTATGGATGTCAAGAAACAAAAAAGTGTTCAATGTGAATAATTAAGGCAACAGAGCTTTGAGCCAGTCTTTTAGAGCCGCCGCCGAACTACCAATTTTTTTTATACCACTCAACATTCCACCTTTGTTAGTTTTTTGACTACTCCGAGACATGTTGCTTCCCCATTTTACTAAGCCAATTACATTTACAAAAGACAGGTCGTTTATTTTATCCGTAGCGCTAATAAAATTCAATGGATAACCCAAAGTCGCCGGTAAACGCAAGTATTGTTTGGCGGCATCCACCAATCCAGGTAATTTTGCCCCACCACCAGTAAAGACCACTCCCGCTGGCAACATTCCACTGCGCTGTACTTTTCTCAATTCACCATCTATTTTTTGCATGATTTCTTCAACCCGCGCTTCGATAATTTCGCTTAGATATTTTCTTTTAATCATTTCATGTTCACCAGTACCCAATTCATACAAATCTATCTCTTCTTTTTTGGAAACGGTGTTGGCAAAACAACCACCATATTCTATTTTAATGCGCTCAGCCACCTCGATGGAAACTCGTAAACCAAGTGCAATGTCGTTGGTAATAGATCCAGAACCAATCGGTAAAATAGCTGAGTGTAAAATTTCACCTTCTTCGTAGATAGCCAAGCTAGTGGTTGACGAGCCAAGATCAACTATAACTACCCCCAAGTCCTTTTGGCGGTTGGTCAGAGCTGCTTCACTGGTTGCTAAAATAGATAATACCAAATCTTCTATTTCTAAACCAGAACGGTAGATAGCTTTGGTTAAATTTTTAATTTGTGCTGAAGCTCCCAAAACAATCTGAGCATCCACTTCTAGACGAATACCAGTCATACCAACTGGATCTTTTATACCAGTTTGTCCGTCGACTGAAA
>JAVHOZ010000074.1:0-9051 GCA_036170335.1 Candidatus Magasanikiibacteriota bacterium
AAACCTTTAAAAACAGCGGCGGTGATAATTCGTAAAGTAAATAAATTGTTTAATAATTTTTCTTTATCAAATTTTGGTTCGGCGAGCATGTTGGCGGTTGTAATAGTAAAACCGAAATCACTAAAAATTCCGACAAATTGCAAAAAACCGATGGCGGTAGTGTACCAACCAAATTTTTCAGCGCCCAAACTGCGAATTATTAACAATATAGTAAACAAGCCCAACACGGTACTGATGGCTTTGCCGGCTAATTGTACGATTGTATTGTGAGCAATTTGTCTTTTGATAGTCATAAAATTCGTATTTAGTATAACACGCGTTGACCCTGTTTACAATTGATGATATAATTAATTTTATCTCTTATTTTATCTTTAAAAAATGAAAAAATATTTCTTAGTTTTATTTTGCAGTTTATTTTTAATTCTTCCGGCAAAAGCGGAAGAAGTTTTTGTTACCAGTAGTTTAGAATCGAGCTTGGCAGTGGTCACTAGTACTACCGATGTCACTGGTACTGTAGAGATAGAAACTTCTACCATAGAAGTAAGCTACGAAGTGAAAATGGATAGAGAATTAACAGAAGAACCATCAATTCGAGTCGGGTTGTTAAAAACAAAGGATACAATTAAATTCAAATCCGAAACAGAGTATGAAATATATAGTGATGATGAAATAGTTGATATACTTTCGGCTGGTGAAGAGGCAAAAATTAGTTATAAAAAAGGTAAATATTTCTTAACTAGCGATAGTTTGGATTTGGAAAGTGAAAATTTTTGGCGATTGGTACCGGTTGATGATGGTAGTATGTTTGAAATGCCTGGATGCAAACGTACTATTACCGGTCGCAAAATAAATTATTGTACTTATCGTGGCATATTGGAATATCGCTATGGTTCAAAAAGTAAAATGCCATATTTGATAAATGAATTACCGCTCGAGGACTACATGAAAGGCATTGCTGAAACGGATAATAATTCGGCGGAGGCATATATCAAGGCGGTTCTTGTAGCCGCGCGCAGTTATGCCTATAAAAATATTTCTTTTGATCCACCAACAGACAAACGTATATTTGATGTCTATGCTACTACGCAGGATCAACTGTATCTAGGCTATACCTCTGAACAGAAAATGCCTAGAATAGCACAATTTGCAGAGGAGACGGCAGGGGAAATGGTAACCTACAATAGTGATGTAGTGACAACACCATATTTTTCTCATACCAATGGCAGAACCAAAGACTGGAAAAATAGTGTGGGTGAAAATAATCGGCCGTGGCTCATGAGTGTTGAATGTGTCTATGATAAATACAAAAAGATGTATGGACACGGAGTTGGTATGAGTACGCATGATGCTCTTTTGCGTGCCACAAAAGATGATTGGGGTTATGTGCAGTTGTTGAAATATTATTATAGTGGGACGGAAGTGGAAAAAATTTATTAAAAATTTTTATAACAAAAATCCCTCTTTTTGTTTGAGGGATTTTTTGTATAATTAATTTCCAGCATGAAACTTTTTATCCTCCGAAGAAAGTTCAATTATCGCTTGACGAAGTTTATCCGGACGGTGAACATTGCTAATGATAAATTTGGGAATTGGACCGGCGGTTTGGAGATAAACATTGCCGTAATTAAAAAGTGTTGGAAATACCCCTTTTATTTCTGATGACACATCTTGAATTTGGTAAAGATCCACTTCAGCGACAGTGCGAGCAAATAGTGAAATTTGGCGAACGTCTACCAAACGGTCATTGGTAATGATCCAAGAATCCAAATAAAATTCTGCAAAAAAAGAATAAAAGAATAAAAAAATTGATAAATAATAGGCACTAGCGAACATAACTATAACGGGAATAGTAATAGAATTTTGCATGATACCGGTAAAGGCTGAAACGAATAACCAATATACGGCTATTGGGGCTAGTAACATTGCCACAAAAGCTAATACATATGGAAGAAAAGTAACTCCATGTCGTCTTAATGTATACACCATTTTTTCGTAACTTTTAATTTTTATGACAGAATCTAAAATCATATTTTAAAAATTAGAAGAATTTAAAGTATTGGAAATCCATTCATTATTCCAAAGAGTCAGTGTTTGTCGCCAGTCGACTTCATTAAGAAAAATAAAAGTAAAATATAAAGTAATAATGGCTAGTGCGACCATCAATAAAGTAACAAAAAAACTAACCAGAGTGAGCGATCCACTATGAAATAAATGTGTAAAATTTATGAAAGAAAAAACTCCGACCACGACTAAATAACCTAAATATATAAAGAGTATAACGTATAGCGGGATGGTGATTATCATAAAATTATAATAATGTTTGATTTTTAGGTTGTTCAAAACCAAGATGAGTATAAGCGGCCGGTGTAGCTTTGCGCCCGCGCGGAGTGCGTTCCAAAAATCCGATTTGCAGCAAAAATGGTTCGTAAATATCTTCGACAGTATCCATTTCTTCGGAGACTGCAGCGGCGAGAGTGTTGAGTCCGACTGGTCCGCCATTGAATTTTTCGATCATCGTCGTAAGTAATAGTCGGTCGATTTCATCTAACCCAAATTCATCAATGGCGAGCATGGCCATAGTATCGTTAACAATTTTTTTATTGATAATTTCTTGATTGTTTACTTGTGCGACATCACGAGCGCGTTTTAATAGGCGATTGGCGATACGAGGGGTGCGACGGGCACGCTGCGAAATTAATTTTGAACCTTCCGGTTCGAGTTTTGTTTTTAATAAAATAGCGTTGCGATTGACGATAGTTTCGATATCACTATGTTCATAAAAATTGAGATGAAAAATATGTCCAAAACGATCGCGCAGTGGTCCGGGCAATAAACTCATTTTGGTAGTGGCGCCAATCAAAGTAAATTTTTCTAGTGGCATACGAATCGTACGCGCTGCTGGACCTTGGCCAATGATAATATCTAAGGCGTAATCTTCTAGGGCAGGATAAAGTACTTCGGCAATAGTTTTGTTGATGCGATGAATTTCATCTATAAACAAAACATCACCGCGTTGTAAATTGGAAAGTATCGCCGCCAAATCACCAACTTTTTCTAAAACCGGACCCGAAGTTACTTTAATATTTCCTCCCATTTCACGAGCAATAATATGAGCGAGAGTTGTTTTGCCTAACCCCGGATTGCCATACAACAAAACATGCTCCAAAACATCAGCCCGAGATTTGGCGGCTGAAATTGAAACATCAAGATTTTTTTTAATTTGTGTTTGACCAACAAAATCTGCTAAAAGTTCTGGGCGCAAACTAACTTCCAATATTGTTTCTTCAGCAGTGCTTTCCAGAGTTGTCAATCTATTTTCTGTTTGATTTTCTTCAATCATAGTGCTATTATTATACTGAATACTTAACTTAAAGTCCAATATGTCTGAGTTTGAATCACAAAATAACGAATGGCGACGACGTAATGCCAGTGAAAGTAGAGAAACGCAGGTGGAAAACAAAGAAAAACAACCGGATGAGCAAGAAAAAAAAGCGGCTGCGCGTGAACGTGCAGAGGTTGTTAGTAAAGAAGTAAAAAGTACCAAACAGCAGATGCAAAATATTATGGCCAATATGCAACAGGTGGTAAAAACCGTGCAAGCGATTCGTACTCAGTTGCAATTGTCGAGTAATGGAGCAATTCCATCGGTACAAAGGGATGAAAAAAATATTGAAATGTTGAAAAAGAGATTGGCTAATCTGCGTGGTGAGCTTGGTGATTTGCGAGTTGCGTTGATTATTGAACTAAAAAAGGAAAATACTCAAAATAATAAAAATATGTCTGAACAAGAACTGGATTTGGTAGCGGAAAAACAAGCCGACAAGATACTTTCGGAGTTGAATTTGAGTTAAAAAAATATGAGAGGTGGATGGCTAGTTGATGGTTTGTGGATAACTCGCGAATATGCGGGTTTTTTGTTTAGATCTAGCTTATTTGGCAGGCATTTTATGATGTGGTATAATACTCTAACTAAAAGGTGTAATACTATATATAGTGTTTAAACATGTATTTAAGCACAATCAGTAGTATTAAACGATAATTTAACTATAATCATTTTATTATGCAGACTACTACTGCGACCAAAACTTTTAAATTGGACAAAGACTTTCGATATCTCGAAAATGCCATGCATTTCTCAAGGCATTATACCAAAGATGGCGTCAGTCCTTTTAATATGTTTGATTATGTTTTGCGTCCTTCGGTGATTCGCGAACCAAGTGGCAAACTAATTTTTGAAATGAACGATGTAGAAGTGCCAAAACAGTGGTCACAGGTGGCCACCGATATCCTAGCCCAAAAATATTTTCGTAAAGCGGGCGTGCCACAATATGATGCCAATGGTCTGCCAAGATTAAATATGGACGGCACTCCGATTTTGGGATCAGAAAAAAGTGTCAAACAAGTCGCTCATCGTTTGGCTGGCACTTGGAGATATTGGGGAGAAAAATATGGCTATTTTGCCAGTGCCAAAGATGCTCAAGTATTTTATGAAGAGTTGGTTTACATGATAATCAACCAGATGGTAGCTCCAAATTCACCTCAATGGTTCAACACTGGTCTATATTGGGCATATGGCATCAACGGTCCCGCTCAAGGCCATCATTATGTCGATCCGGACAACGGTACTTTGACTCGCGCCACTGATTCTTATTCTCATCCGCAACCACATGCCTGCGGTCGATTTGATACTAAACTTTTTACAGAAAAAGGTGTATTAAATTTGGGAGATATTGTTGAGGACGATTTGATAGGTATAAAAGTTTTTGACGGTGAGAAATATGTAAAAATTTTGGCTGTAAAAAATAATGGTATTAGAAAATTATTTAGAGCTATATTAAAAAATGGAAATTATATCGATTTTACCGATGACCATCAAATTTTAACTTCAGACAAAAGAAGTAAAGATGGCGGTGAATATGTATGGAGAGAACTAAAAGAAATTTTAGGAAATAAGGTTAAACAATATTCGTTACCATCTAACATTGATATACAAAGTGAGGTTGAAAAATTGGAAATTGATAAAGCCGAACTGGCTGGCTGGGCAATAGGAGATGGATTTTATGGTAAATATGGTCGAAATAAAAAGACTACTATGTTTGGGGTAATTACCATAAATGATGATGAATTTAATCATATAACAAAAATATTTAAAAATATTTTTGGTCATTATACAGTTACGAATAGAAAAGATGTGGGAGAGCTGTATCGAGTAGTTCATTTCAATTCTCACGAAGCTGACACTTTTGTTAGAGATTATGAAATAAATCAATTTTCTGCTAATGCCAAAGTACCGGAAAAAATAATGTCTGCTAGCAAAACAGAAAAATGTGTATTTTTGCGAGGTTTATTTCAAGCCGATGGTTGTGTTAGAGTTCGTAAAGATGAAAATAGAAATTCTGGGGATATAGTTTTGACTTCAATCTCGCTAGAGTTGTTACATAGTGTCCAAATTTTGTTACTTGAATTAGGTATTTATTCAAATGTTTTAGCTAATAGTGAGGTAAGGGAAAATCGTCATCAAAGTTACCAATTAAGTATTTCATATCGTTCTGAACGAGAAAAATACGCGCAATTAATTGGATTTGTATCTGAAGAAAAAAAATCTAAATTGGAAAAATTAAATCTTGAAGTTGATGGAAAAGAAAAAGGTGTTTTATCAGAAGAAACAATAATTAGTATTGATTATATTGGCGAAGAGGAAGTGTATGATGTCCAGACGGAGTCTGGCAAATTTTGTGCCAATGGTGTAGTAGTACACAATTGTTTCATTCAATCCGTAAAAGATGATTTGGTAAATGAAGGTGGTATTATGGATTTGTGGGTACGCGAAGCGCGTTTGTTCAAATATGGCAGTGGAACTGGCACCAATTTTTCTAGTTTGCGTGGTTTTGGTGAAAAACTTTCCGGTGGTGGACAATCCTCCGGGTTGATGAGTTGGTTAAAGATTGGAGACAGAGCCGCTGGTGCTATCAAATCCGGCGGCACGACTCGTCGCGCGGCCAAAATGTGTGTTTTAAATGTGGATCATCCGGATATTGAAGAATTTGTCAGTTGGAAAGTAAAAGAAGAAGACAAAGTCGCCGCTTTGATCGCGGCTGGTTATGAAGGTGGTTATGAAGGGGAAGCATATTTGACTATTTCCGGTCAAAATTCCAACAACACTGTTCGCATCACTCATGATTTTATGGAGGCGATGGTCAAAGATAATGGTTGGGATTTGCGTTGGCGTACTGATGGTCAATCCTGCAAAAAAATGAAAGCTCGTGATCTTTGGGATCAGATCGCTTATGCCGCTTGGCGCTGTGCTGATCCGGGATTACAATTTGATACTACTATCAATGATTGGCATACCTGTATAAAATCCGGTCGTATCAATGCCAGCAATCCTTGCAGTGAATATATGTTTTTGGATGATACCGCTTGTAACTTGGCTTCGGTGAATTTGGCACATTATTATGATCCGGAAAATTCCACTTTTGATGTGACCGGTTTTAAATATACTACTCGTGCTTGGACAGTCGTATTGGAAATTAGTATTTTAATGGCTCAATTTCCTAGTGCTGAAATCGCTCAAAACAGTTATGATTTTAGAACACTTGGTCTTGGTTATGCCAATATTGGTAGTTTACTGATGACTGCCGGTGTGGCTTATGATTCACCGGAGGCTTTAGCTTTTGCCGGTACGGTGACTGCTCTTATGACGGCTGAATCTTATTCTACCTCAGCTGAAATGGCGAGTTATTTGGGTACTTTTAATAAATACAGTGAAAATAGTGATAATATGTTGCGGGTTATGCGCAATCATCGTCGAGCGGTTTTCAATGTCCATGAAGATGAATATGAAGATTTGACAATAAAACCGGTGGGTATTGATCCTCAATTTGCGCCAGCCTATTTGTTGGCAGCAGCGCGTGAAGCTTGGAATCGTACTTTGGAAATGGGAGAAAAATATGGTTTTAGAAATGCTCAGACTACATTGTTGGCACCTACTGGTACGATTGGATTGCTGATGGATTGTGCTACTACTGGTGTGGAACCGGATTTTGCGCTAGTGAAATTTAAAAAATTGGCCGGTGGCGGATATTTCAAAATTGTGAATGAGTCTGTTCCGGTGGCATTAAAAACTTTGGGTTATAAAGAAAATGAAGTTATTGAGATTGTCGATTATCTCAAAGGACGCGCCACTCTAATTGGCTCACCGGTTATCAATCAAGAGAGTTTGATGGCAAAAGGTTTGACTCAAGAAGAATTGGATAAAGTTGAAAAATCATTAGCGGGAGCATTTGAACTAAAATTTGTGCTCAACTCTTGGACTTTGGGTGCCGCTACACTGGAACGTCTAGGTTTTTCTAGTGAACAATATTTGGACGTCAATTTTAATTTTCTAAAAGCGCTTGGATTTACTGATGAAGAAATTGAAAAAGCCAACGAATATGTTTGTGGGGCGATGGCCATCGAAGGGGCGCCGTATTTAAAAGTGGAGCATTATAAAGTATTTGATACCGCCAATAAAAATGGTAAAAAAGGTAAACGTTTTATTCATTATTTGGGTCACATTCGGATGATGGCTGCGGTACAACCATTTCTGTCTGGAGCAATTTCCAAAACTATCAATATGCCAAATGAAGCAACGCTAGAAGATGTAAAAATTGCCTATATGGCTTCATGGAAATTGGGATTGAAAGCCAATGCAATTTATCGTGATGGTTGTAAAATGTCTCAGCCGTTGGCTAGTAAATCTGATAGTAAGAAAGAAATCAAAAAAGATGAAGAAAAAATCGAAATTAAATTGGAAGAAAAAGTAGAAGTAAAAGCGGAAATAAAAAATGTCGAAAAAATAATTGAAAAATCTGTTAAAACTTTTTCACTTTCCAACGAAGAGCAAACAATAATAAATCAATTGGTGGGCGTGGACAAAGCACAAATGACTTACGCACATGATGGCAGCAGTCAAGGTGCCAAAATTTATATCCACGGAGAGCAACGTCGAATGCCATACAAACGTAGTGGTATAACCATCAAAGCAAAAGTGGCTGGACAAAAATTATTCTTGCGTACCGGAGAATATCCGGATGGTCGTCTAGGTGAAGTATTCATTGATATGTATCGTGAAGGGGCGGCGTTTCGAAGTATGCTCAATTTGTTTGCAATTTCTATCTCCACTGGTTTGCAATATGGTATACCACTAGAAGAATATGTTGATAAATTTACTTTCACTCGATTCGAACCGGCTGGTATGACCGACCATCCAAATGTGCGTTCATGTACTTCGATTGTGGATTTTGTTTTCCGAGTATTGGGGATGGAATATCTTGGTCGCACAGATTTTGTTCAAGTGAAACCGGAAGGAATACAAAAAAATCGCGTCCAGCAATTGGAAAAATTATTAGCGGAAGCGCGTGGACAAAAAACAATGAGTTTTGATGATGCCGCCGATGAAGTAGAAAAAGAAAAATTAGTTTTGGATGAAGAGGATTTGGGAGAAGAAGAAAACACTTTACCAACTTTAACAAAATTAGAAAAAAAAGCGGAGATAATTGCTACAACCGCCGCTGATCAGCTGTTGTCTGGAATGATGGGGGATGCGCCACCTTGTCCTACTTGCGGACATATCACCATTCGCAGTGGCAGTTGCTACAAATGTCTCAATTGTGGAAGCACGACGGGTTGCAGTTAAAAATAGCTTATAGTGGATCCCACTTTGGCGATGTCAGGGTGGGATTTTTTGTTTGCTTTTATTTTTTTATTTTGATAACATTAAAATGTATGATGAAAATATATACAAAAACCGGCGACAGTGGAGAATCTTCATTGCTTGGTGGACAGCGTGTCACTAAAGATTGTATTTCTCTACAAGTGATTGGAGAAATAGACGAACTCAATTCCAAATTGGGAGAAGTGGTAGCACATTTGTGGGAAGAGGAACCGGTCGAATATTTAAAAAAAATTCAACGCGATTTATTTAAAGTTGGTGCCGAGCTTGCATCACTACAAATCGAGTTCAATTCCAAAATTGTGAAAGTCGGACAGGAAGAAATCGAAGAGCTGGAA
>JAVHOZ010000075.1:0-1773 GCA_036170335.1 Candidatus Magasanikiibacteriota bacterium
GTTGATATTTTTAATTTGGCATTTGTAAAAATAAATGAGATTATTTCGGATCCATCTGTTGGAAACGAGTTGGTGGAGCTGTTTAATTTTGGTTCGAGTACTGTTGATTTGTCAGGCGCGTCTATTTGTGATTCTTCTGGAGAGGGATGTTTTTTTCTTAGTGGATCTATTGTCGGGCATGATTGGCTGGTGGCGGATTTGTTGACTGATAGATATTTAAATAATACTGGTGATGCAGTAATTTTAAAAGATAAAAATAACAATGTTGTTGATCAAGTAAACTACGGTACCAGCCTGTCTGCTCCTGAAAAAGGGCAATCTTTAATTAGAAAAATAGATGGAGTGGATACAAATTTGGACAGTGATTGGGCGGTGACCAACAAAATTACTCTTGGTTCTGCCAATGAATTAGTTTTACCAGTAGTATCCAGTGTCGGTGGTGGCGGAGGTGTTACGACTAATAATAGTTCTAAAACTACCACTTCTTCAACATCGATAATAAAAAACAACAAAAGTTCAACCACTACAAAACCGTCTGTCGCAGAACCAAAAGATCCAGTCAATATTAGTTGGAAGTTGGATTGGCCATATGGTCTGGACGTTGGTGAAATGGGAATTTTTAGTGCCAAAGGTAGCGCCGATCCTCGCGGTGGTGAGATAAATTTTATTTGGAATTTTGGTGATAATTCCAGTGGTACTGGACATTTATATGGGCACAGTTTTGCCAGTTCGGGAATTTATTTTGTTTCAGTAGTAGCGTCTAGTACTGCCGGCACAGTTAGTAAAAAAGAATTTAAAGTTATCGTCGGATCTAGTTTTTCTATAAATAATTCTGATTTAAAAATTAGCAGTTGGTTGGTCACTAGTACCGATGATATGCCAGATTATATTGAATTAAAAAATAACTTAGATAAACCGCAAAATATTTCCGGTTGGAAAATAAAAAATAAAGGTGGCAAAGAATATAAATTGCCGGACAATACTATTATATCGGCATCAGGAACATTAAAATTTTTTAAAGCTATTCATCATTTGAGTTTTGATAAAAATGAGGATGCGATTCGATTGACTTCTCCAAATAATAAAGAAATCGACAAAGTGTTATGGGTGGTAGAAAAAAATAAAACTAAAGAAGTAAAAATTAGTTCTGTAAAAACCACAAAATCTTCCTCAAATTGGTTGTCGGTGCGTGGAGTAGTGACGGTTGAACCAAAAACATTTGGGCAACAATTTTTTTATATCAGTGATGGTGAAACCGGTTTTCAAATTTATCAATACAAAAAAGATTTTCCGGACTTAAAAATTGGCGATGAAATTTCTGCGGTAGGAGAAGCGTCAGAAATTGGCGGTGTAAAAAGAATTAAAATAAAAAATAAATTGGCGATAGATATTTTGGCAAGAAATAAAAAAATCAAACCAATAGATTTAAAAATAGAGGAAGTAAATGAGGAGTTATTAGGTTCTTTGGTAAAAATATCCGGTGATATTACGGAAATAAAAAGTAATCTGATGTATGTTGATGATGGCACAACCGAAATTTCAGTATATTTTAAAAAAGGCGCCAAAATTAACAAACAAGAAATAAAAGAAGGTGATAAAATCGAAGTGGTTGGAATTTTGAATCAAGGGAAAGATGGGTGGCAGGTTTTACCACGTGCTTTGGCTGATATAAATGTGGTTGGGCATACGGACGAAGTGTTGACTGGGAAATTGTCAGTTGGAAAAGAGGCTAAAAACGAAACTACAAAGAAATATCTTACAACTACCGCTGGC
>JAVHOZ010000076.1:0-8689 GCA_036170335.1 Candidatus Magasanikiibacteriota bacterium
AGCCAAAGGGGTGAAAAAAATAAACATTAAACCGCAGGTGGATAAATATGTTTTGACTAACAAAAAAGAAATTTATATGTTGGCTGAAGGACGTCTGGTGAATTTGGGTTGTGCTACCGGTCATCCAAGTTTTGTAATGAGTAATAGTTTTACCAACCAAGCGCTGGCTCAACTCGAATTGTGGAAAAATAAATACGAATTGGGTGTATATCGGTTGCCAAAAGAATTAGATGAAGAAGTGGCGAGATTGCATTTGGAAAAAATTGGCGTGAAACTAACCAAACTTACCAAAGAACAGGCGGATTATTTAAATGTTTCGCAAAATGGTCCGTATAAAGCCGATCATTATCGTTACTAAAATTTTTTCCAATAAATTTAGTTAAGAATTTATGATTTTGCTGGCAGTGATTTTATATTTTATATTATTTTCTCTGCTAGCGCAGAAGAATTTTAAGGCGGCAACGGGGCTGTTAATTTTGCTCTTGCCGTCTTATTTTATTCGTTTTAATATTGGTATCTTGCCGAGTACTATTCTGGAATGTAGTTTTGGTGCTTTGTTTTTTGTTTGGATTTGGAAATATTTTAAACAAGATTTTGTAGAAATTAAAAATTTTTATAATGAACAAAAAAAATTAGTTTGGTTAATTTGTTTGTTGTTGTCTTTTTCCACATTAGGAATATTTATTTCTTGGGAGCTGATAAAACCATTGGGTGTCTGGCGAGCATATTTTTTGGAACCGATTTTATTTTTTATTTTGTTGGTTGGGCGACGTCAGGAAATCAAAAAAGATAATTTGATTTGGTTTTTATCTTTGTCTACTATTAGTATTTCGATTGTGGCGATACTGCAAAAAATTACCGGTCAGCCGATATTTAGTACGCTGATAAAATCTGATTTGCAAGGTCGGGTAACTTCTTTCTTTACTACCCCTAATGCGATTGGCTTGTATTTTGGACCGATAATTCCACTGATTATTTATGGATTAAAAAATGAAAAATTAAGAAAATTTTATTTTTCTATTTTGGTATTGGCTTTGATTGCGTTGACTGTATCTTTTTCTGAAGGGGTGATAGTGGCGCTTGGAATAGCCACATTAGCTACTATATTTTTATTTGGTTATAAAAAAATTGGTAGCTTGTTGGTTGTATTTGGTGTTTTGGCAGTTTGGTTGATTACACCAGTTCGACAAAGCTTATTGTTTCAAAATCAATCCGGTCAAAACCGTCTAACGCTATGGGGATATACTTGGAATTATTTTAATAAAAATTCCACTAATTTTATTTTTGGCGCCGGATTAAGTCAATTTAATAAAAAAATTCAACGTCCGGTCAATGATTTTAAAAAAATTGAGCCACTTATTTTCCCTCACAATATTGTATTAAATTTTTGGTCAGAAATTGGGTTATTTGGAATGATGTTATTCTCCATTATTTATGGTTGGGCGATTAAAATATCATGGAAACAATTTCGACAAGAAAAATATTTTGGGGTGGCTATTTTGATGTCACTGTTAGTATTTTTTGTGCACGGATTGGTGGACGTGCCTTACTTTAAAAATGATTTAAGTTTTTTGTGGTGGATTATTTTAGCAATAATTTTCATTTAGTATGTTTTTTTATTATTTTTACGAACTGCTCACTGCGCCAGGAGTGATGATGCATGAACTCGGGCATGCGATATTTTGTTTGTCGGCTGGAGTAAAGATATACCGAATTAGATTGTTTCAGTTTGGACGTACGGCTGGATTTGTGGAACATGACGAACCAAATAATTTTTTTCAAGGTTTTTTGATTAGTATCGGTCCATTAATTGTCAATTCACTTTTTGCCTTGTTTG
The DNA here is from genome assembly GCA_036170335.1 of Candidatus Magasanikiibacteriota bacterium. GTDB lineage: Bacteria > Patescibacteriota > Patescibacteriia > Magasanikbacterales > GWA2-37-8 > CAIOJG01. The sequence continues at coordinate 1,838 of JAVHOZ010000076.1, forward strand.
CTTTTGCCAAATTTAATTTTACTTTAACTGATTGGCGTCCTTGGATCTGGTTTTATTTTGGTACGGTGATTGGGTTGCATGCTATTCCATCTGACGGCGATGATCATACGCTACTAATTTTGGCCAATCGCAGATTTTGGAAAAATCCATTGGTGATAATTGGTTATCCCTTTATTTTGTTATTGTATATTTTTTATCTTCTAAAACGATTACATATTGATTGGTTGTTTGTGTTTTTGTTGTTCTGGTTGGGGCATATTTTTTTAAAAAAATAATTTGGCAAAACAAAAAATCCAGATTAGCTCTGAATTTTTTTCCACATTATTGTAGTAGTATTTTGGTAGATGACTTGCCAGTTTTTTGATTTCGTTAAGGATAACTCCAACTCAGTAGGCGTAGTTGCAATCATTTCCTGAATATCATGGGGAGAAAAAAGAAAACGATTCCAAAAGTCTGGATGGGGGAGGCCGTTAAAATTTTTATGAATTAAGATAATGTTGGTTGGCATTTTTTCCAATTTTTCTAGACCATTTTTTTCAAAACGTAACTCACGAAAATTTTCGTACATGCTTGTTGATGGTTGTAATGACCAAGAAACAGTACCGCGTCCATCAAGATAAATCAGGTCGTTTGGCAATTGCCAATTTAAATATCCGCCCCAATGAAATTCATTAAAAATATATAATTTTTGCTGTGCGGAAAGTTTTTTTAAAATTGGGATTGTGTATGCAGGAAATCCGTATACGGAAATAAATTCGTCTTTATCCCAAAGTGTATTATCCCACCGAATGGCAGTAAATGAATGTGTTAGAAATGAAAAAGTAAAAATAATAACTAACAACATGGTAGTAGTGACTAACTGCGAAAACCAAACTAACGGCGGACAGTGTCAGAGGTAACCAGTAAATTGGATAACTATAACTTGGCAACCATTCGGTTATAAACTGTTGGTAGTATGGATGGCTGAAGTACAAAAATATTTCTTCCCATAAACGTAATCCGTATGGGTTCAACAATGTCGCTAACAATGCTCAGGGTTAAAAAAAATCCCGCAATAAGTAAAAGTATTGCGGAAAATTTTGTTAAGCGAGAAAAGCTTAACATATTTATTTTATTTTTTTCAATGATTTGTCATCAATCATCAACAAAATTAAAATAATCAGAGTAGTGAACGAAGCTAAAATATATTTTTCTATTCCTACAGTCATTCCAATAGCTGCGGACATCCATAGACCAGCTGCAGTAGTTAACCCTTCGACTCGATTTTCTTTGTGTAAAATAGTGCCTGCGCCCAAAAAACCTATACCACTAACTACCGCACTGGCGATTACAGATGGGCTACTTGGGAAAAAGTTTATTGATAATAAAGTAAAAAGCGCTGAACCAGCACAAACCAGCGCATAAGTACGCGGGCCGGCCCATTTTCCCCAACGTTCACGCTGAACACCTAAAATTGCTCCTAAAATTATGGCTAATAATATTTGAAAAATAAAAATCAGCTCTTGCTCAGGTAAAAATTTATAAAACATAAAGCTAAGTTAGTTTAGTGTGTTAATTATAACACTCATTGACTTTTTTGTTAATAATTGATATATTATTTCTGTTATAAATTTTGGGGCCAATAGCTCAGCTGGTAGAGCACCGCGTTTGCAACGCGGGGGTCTAGGGTTCGAATCCCTATTGGTCCACAAAGGAAATTTGCCTGGGTAGCTCAGTGGTAGAGCGAAGGCCTGAAGAGCCTTGCGTCGTGAGTCCGATCCTCACTCCAGGCACCAAGGCAAAAAATTACGGGGCGTAGCTCAGTTGGTAGAGCGCCTGGTTTGGGACCAGGAGGCCGCAGGTTCAAGTCCTGTCACCCCGACATATCTATACATCGGTAAATTTCAAAATTGTTTGTTAATGGACAAATTGGGGGTTGGGTGGTGATTACAAGGTAATTTTAACAAAATTTAAAGTGGCCGTTTCTTTTTTGTTTAAATAATTGTATTATATCATAATATTCAAACTTTGAATATCCTTGATTTGAATATATCATATATCCATGCCAAAGACAATACGCACAAGTGAATACAAGCAAGTTGTTGAGCGTCTTAAACAGGCGCGTTTAGATGTTGGCTTAACACAAAAAGAAGTATCTGAAAAAATAATGAAGCCGCAATCTTATATTTCAAAAGTTGAGGCCGGTGAACAAAGAGTTGACATAATTGAATTAAAAATTTTTGCTGATTTATATAAAAAAGATTTAATTTTTTTTATCTAATGATATATCAAAAAATAAATTAAGTGCGAAAGTTATTTTTGATAAGTATGTTGCCAAAAATCTTGTCGGAAAAAATAGTATAGAAACAATAGAAATATTTTCCAGCCTAAATTATAATAATTTTTAACGAGTTTTAAATAGATGAGTTTGCTATTTTTATTTCTTGGTCGCTTAAGTTGTAGAGACCGTAAATTATTTTATCTATTTTTTGATCGAGTTCGGCATACTCTTTGTCTTCTTTTGCGGAAAGTATTTTATTCACTAAAGCAACAATTTCGGTTTGTTGTTTTTTGTAGGCATAGCGATAGGCATGCTATTAAGGTAGCCAATGAGGTAGTGCAGGTAGCCACCGGCAATATGTGTGCCTTTGTAGATATTAGCGTAATAGTAATGTAATAATTTTGAGTTTAATAACGCCAGAAAAAATTTAATATTATAATTTTTTTTTAAATTATCATTTAGATAAGCGACAAAAAAAGTATCTTTACAATAAAACCCCGTATTATCATAAGTGGCGCGCAATCGCAGTGAGTTTTGGCAAATGATTAATTTTTCTTGTTCAAATAATTTTTTTGGTGGTAACTGGTTTTTATATTTTCGCGCTAATTCTTCGTTATAATCAATCCACCAATTTCCCCATTTTAATTTGTATCTGTTGATATCATCATTGCCGGCAAACGATTTTCCGCCGATTAATTTTTTTGCAAATTCTGATTGTGGTTTTTCTGGAAATAAAAATTTTTCTCGTAGACCGGTGGCGTGGAAAGATATCGCCCATTTTATCGTAAGATAATTATCGAGCGTCTTATATTTATCACCAAGCAACTTCATAAGCAAAGCGGTTTGTTTTTTGTCACTCGGTAGAATAAAAAATACAAAATCATCTCGTTTGTATATATTTTGCTTGATTTCATTGGTTATAAAATTTTTGTCATATAATTCTTGCGTGTGATTTATTTTTTCTGCCGTTTTGATTATATTGTTTTGTGGTTTTTTATTTTCAACAATTAAAATTATCGGATATACCGATACATTTTCAAATACCTCACACTCTGACACATCAATAATTTCTTTTATAGAATAGTTGTCTAATAATTCAACGCGCATTTTTTTTGAATAGTTGGCAATTAAAAATTTATTTGGGAAAATGTAACCAAATTTGCCTCCATTTTTAAGCAAGCGCAATCCTTTATCAATAAAACAAACAAATAGATCAAACGCGCCTGTTGCTATGTCACGGCAGGTTTCAGCGCATAATTCCTTTGTTTTTTTATCCATTTTTTTTGCTTCTAAATACGGCGGGTTTCCTACCACAAAATCAAATCCGTCTGTAAATTTGCCAGATTTGTTTTTGATGTTTTTTATTTCTTGTCCCTCGGCAGTTAATAAAGACGGCGTTTCTATTGTGTTTGTTTGGAATATTTTAATTTTTGGCACCTTGTATTTTGGGTTGTTCTGTTTAGCGTCAATTATTAAATCCAGTAATTGTAATAATATGTTAGTTTCTGCCAAGTAACAGGCAAACGGGTTGATGTCTAAGCCATAAATATTTTCAATCACTGTGTTGATAACTTTTTCTTTGTTCTCACTTTTTTTTAGTTTGTTGATTAGACGATTGGCCGCTCGGGTTGTAAAACCGCCCGAACCGCATGATATGTCAATAATTTTTTTATCCTCAATGTTATTGATGTAGCCGGTCTGGTCCAGAATGTAGTCTATTATCGCTTCTGGAGTATAAAACTGTCCTAATTTTTTTCTTTCCTCGGTGGTAATGAATTGTTCATACATTTTTCCAAGTATATCACGGTCAATTTTTGAAAAATCATATTTGTTAAAAATATTGGTAATTTCCAGTAATAAAATGTCGCTGGGGTTATACCAGTCAAAAATATTATTTGTGAAAATATGTGAATATATTTCTTGCGCGTCTTTTTTTAGCGCGGTTAGTTTTGGTTTGTTTTCTATAGTATCAAAATTTATTAGTTGTTTATCTTTACATACCCAGAGTAAGAGTATTTCATTTAGGAAAGTATAGGTAGTTTCAAGACAAAATTTATCTTGGTTTGGCTTTTCTTCGGTCTTCTGCCAAATTTCAAATTCGTTATTAATTTTAAATTTATTTTTAGTTTCTTCTTGTGTTTTAACAACGAGTTGTTTCAATTCTTCATTGAAAGTGAATAAATTTAATGGTTCGTTTAAAATGCGCCTGGTTTCAAAATTTCGCATTACAGAAATTACTTTACCCTGCACAATTAATTGTTTTACAATAATAACGGGGAAGGTTGGATTTGCTGGTTGAAGTTTGAAGCCACCCGCTACCTTGTATATTTTTTTTAAAGTTGCCTCATTTCCATTTATTAAAGCCACGATGGTTTCACCGTTATCGGCTGTATTTTGTTTTCTAATAATTACATTATCGCCGTCAAAAATACCATCCTGTATCATACTATTTCCTTTCACCCGCAACGCAAAATGATCACCGGATTTGGCGAGTAAATTTTTTGGCACAGTGATGGTTTCGTATTCTTCGATAACCCCAACCGGCATACCGGCTGTGATAAATCCTTTTAGTGGTATTGATACCGTTTCGTTATTTTTAATTATTTCAATTCCGCGGATATTGTTGGTTTTTTTAAGAAAGCCTTTTTTAACTAACCCCTCAATATGTTCGTGAATGGTGCCGATGGCTTTATTAAAATTTAAGGATATCTCCTCTAGTGAGGGGGATATACCATGTTCGTTAATGTAGCCACCTATGAAATCCAATATCTCTTTTTGTTTTTTTGTTAGGGTTGCCATATTGTTAATAACTTGTTAGATTCAATCCTTGACTAATTTTAGCAAGGTTGTATGGTAATTATACCATACCCGAAAGTTTCCCGAAAGTACGGAGTTATTCACAGACGAAATTACCCGATTAAAGGTTGAATTAATTCATCACACTGGTTGACAAGGAGCCAATAACCTACCTCGCCTTAAAATCGCTTGCTTTCTAGCCCATTTTTGTGTATGCTTAATATCAGTAAAATCAGTCCCAATAATCAACTAAATAATTCTATATGTCAAAGACTAAAAAAGAGTTAGAAAACGAACTAAGCAAAATTGGAAAAAAATTAAACGCTTTGATCAAAGATTTTGCTGGCATAAAAGAAAATATTAAAACTGTCCAAAAACACACGTTAATTAAAAGGGACAACAAAAAAATTGTTGATTTAAAAAACAAAATCGCTTCTTTGTAATTTAATTATTTCAAATATGGCAGAAGATCTAAAAAGCAAGCTCGCGGCTATTAACGCGGCAAAAGCGGAACGTGCAAAAAAACAGGAGGCCGAAACTAAACTCAATGCTGAAGTAGGCGAAGCACAGGAGGAAGCAGGAAAAGAAAATACTCTGCGTGATAAGGCGAAAGCGTTAGAGGCAAAAGTTGGAGACGCTGAACAAGGCGCAAAAGAAGCGGAAGATGCGATACAGCAGGCAGAAGGTATGCTTGCTGAGGGTGGGCTCGAAGCAGAAGAGCAGTCGGCTATTGAAGGTATAAAAGCAGAAGCACACCAAAAAATTGAGGAATTAAATAATACTCGAGCAGAGCTTGCGGATATTAAAGCACAAATTGAGCAATTAAATACCAAACCGGAAGCCACAGCCGAACCGAAAGCAGAAAATGTTGGAGCTGAAGAAGCCCCACAAAAACCGCTTGAAGCTGTCGTCGCCGAAGAGCCGCAAGTTGACGCAGGTATGAGTAGCGTAGAAATACAAGCAAATAAGCCCGAACCGACACCCGAAGATTCAGCAAAAGCCCTAAGTGAATTATCTTACAACATGATTCACTCTGCTACTTCCGTAGAGGGTCACATCCAAGGTGATTTTTCTGTTGACGGTTTTATCCAAAAAAACAGCGAGCGAACTCGCAAAGTTGAGGAACTACAAAAAACTTTAAAATCTTTTGAGAGCAAAAGTCCAAGTGCTCTATCTGCTAGTGAAAAATCCCAACTTTCCCAAGCTTTGGCAGAAGCCAATGGCCAAACATATTACAGTATTCATGGCCCGGGTAACAGTGGGCCTTATAAAGAAGATTCGCCTACAGCCTTGGATCATATAAATAGAAATCTTGATTATTCTGTGAAAATCGACCAAGGATCTGTGAGAGAAATCCAAGCCGAAGTGGCAGTATTGAAAGGTGAAGCTACTCCTGATAGAGTTGGTCGTGTAGATTTGGTTAAGATGAAAGAAAAACTTGATTTATTGACGGAAGCAGATAAACAAGGGTTACTCGAAAATCTACAAGGTGCAATACAAAAAGCCCAAGAGGGTATACAAAAAGCAAGGGGAATTATAAAAAAGAACGGTGAGGCACTAAAGCAATCAGAGCCAGTCCTGCGTGCGTCAGAAAGAACCTTGCACAATACTTTATTAGATCTTGATCAAATGACGCAAAATTTACGCAAACAGTTTGCTTCTGTGCTTTAGGACTCGGAATATACGTACTGATTCTGTAATAAATACGTTCCGACTTCGTCCCACAATCCCGACAAAATACAAAAAGGCGATTTTTGTTATAATATATTTTATGTAATTAAATAGCAGGAGATTGG
>JAVHOZ010000077.1:0-1721 GCA_036170335.1 Candidatus Magasanikiibacteriota bacterium
CAAGGTTTAGCACCATTAATATTTTTATTCTTCCCCTATCCTATCGAAGTAAAAATCGCCGTAGCTATTACTTCACTGTCATTTTTTGCTATTAGTACCAACCATGTATTTACCGGATATTTTCAAAAACAGCTAAAAACTCAAATCATCACTGCCGGAGAACTAATCGGCCGAGCGGTTTTGTTGCTAGGAGTAATTATATTGATAAAAATAAACGCCACCTTTTTACCATTTATGATTATTTTAACCAGCGCTTCGGTCATAAATGTTCTTTATTTGTTTTGTAAAATGCCAAAAATTCAGTTGGCATTTGATCGTGAAATTTTCCAAGCAATTTTTCAAAAAATATATCCGACCGCTTTGTGTATTATTTTTAACTCCTTTTATCTGCAAGGCGATCGAGTTATTTTACCTCTTTTTAGCGCTCAAACTCAGGTGGGATTTTACGGTGCCGCTTATCGAGTGCTGGATGTGATTGTACAAATAGCCGCACTTACTATGGGGATTATGGCACCACTGTTAGCTTACTTTTATTCTCGAGCGCAACACGGCGAATTTAGAAAACAACTGCAAATGTCTTTTGACCTCATGGCACTACTGCTAATACCGATGATGATTGGGGCAGCTACTTTGGCTGAACCCATTATGCGTTTTGTCGGTGGCGAAGAATTTATTGGTTCCGGGAAAATTTTGGCTTGGCTAAGTTGGACAATTTTAGGAATATGTATGGGTATTGTGTTTGGTTATACTGCCTTATCTATCAACAAACAAAAACAAGCTGTCTGGATTTATTTAACTGACGCCATTTTGAGTATTGCCGGTTATTTTATTTTTATTCCACGTTTTGGTATCTATGGAGCCGCCGGAGTAACAATTTTCTCAGAAATTTATGCCGGCACAATGTTGATGGTTCTAGTTTTTTATCACACCAATTTTTTTCCCAATCCAAAATCACTAATCAAAATTTTATTGGCGGGTTCAATCATGTTTTTAAGTATAAAATATCTTCAATTACCACACGTCATCCTATCAATTTTACTGGGTGGTATAGTTTATGCTATTTGTATTTTATTATTTAAAGTAGTTTCCAAAGATACTATTAAAGAAATAATTCGAGTCAAAAATTGAACTAAATCATTTTTTTTGATAGAATAGAATGAATAAACATAAATCAAACTGTATGGAATTTAGCAAAATGCGTCATTTTATATTTTTTATTTTATTGGCGACCATTACAGTGGCTTTTTTTACTATAATGAAGCCGTTTTTTTACCCTCTTTTTTGGGCGGCAATTTTAGCTGGTACTTTTTATCCATTGTACAAACGCACCAATAAAACTTTAAAAGCCCCCGATCTTAGTTCAACTTTGATTTTGATTTTGATTTTTATTATTATCGTTTTACCAATGATTGGTATTAGTACGTTAGTCGTAAAAGAATCGGTAAATCTTTATAGTGTTGCTTCTGAAAATAGTGGTGAAATCAAAGACAATATTCAAAATATTTTAAAATGGGTAGAACAAAATCAATTTACAAATCAATTTAATATTAACCAGTCATTTTTAACCCAAAAAGTTGTCGAATTATATCAATCAATTACTACTTTCTTATTAGAAAATGTAAAAACAATTACTCAAAATTCGATAGTGTTCACAATCAAGTTTTTTATCATGTTTTACGCTCTATTTTTCTTTGTCCGTGATGGTAAAAATATTTTACAAA
>JAVHOZ010000078.1:0-1699 GCA_036170335.1 Candidatus Magasanikiibacteriota bacterium
AATTCTTATCACATGCAACGAAGACAACATTGGTTCAAAAAAAATAATTGAGAGTAATGGCGGGATTTTAAAAAATAAAATCATGGGCAAATCAGGGAAAATAAAATTAAGATACTGGATAAACATACAAAAGGTTTTAAAAAAATAATCTAAATGTTATGGAAAAAGAAATTACCGGCACTGGATTGGGATTGTATATGGCAAAAACTATTGTTCAACAACTGGGCGGAAAAATATGGTTTGAATCAAAAGAAAATATTGGCACTAAATTTTTTGTTACTTTTCCGTTCAAACCGGTGGTGAAAAAAAAGACGAATCAATAATATGAAAAAACGATCAAAAAAAATCTTAGTGATAGAAAATGAGCCAGCTACCCGTCGAGTTTTGGTTGATAAATTAACTCGAGAAAAGTTTTTTGTTTTAGAATCCAACAACGGCCTAGATGGGTTAGAAATTGCTCTCAAAGAACATCCCGATTTAATAATGCTCGATCTCTTCATACCAAAAATGAACGGATTAGAAGTTTTCAAAAAACTACATGAAGATGCCTGGGGCAAACAAGTTCCGGTGATAATTCTAACTAATTTCAATGATGATCCTCATATTTTAGAAGCTATTAAAGACAAAAATTGTGAATATTTGCTCAAAACTGACCATAATTTGGCCTCTTTAATAAAAAAAATCAAATCTAAGCTAGTTTAGCTTCTTTATCAACATTTTTTACCTTGACAAAACTCTGCTTAAATAGTATAATCTAGGCAGAACTAGCTCAAAAACCACAGTATTTATCTGATACTTCGGTCAAGGGCGGACCAAAAAAATCGTGGCTGATTATATATGGTCAGTTTTTTGTTGTTAAAAAATCAGCTAAATTATCTAAGATTAGCCAAATTAATTAAATTATGCCTACATTAAACCAATTGGTTAAAAAAGGACGCATCAGCAAAGTGCGCAAAACCAAAGTTCCGGCATTGCAATTTACCATTGACAACTTGCACCGCCGTGAGACCGTTTTTGCCAAGGGCTGCGCCTTCAAAAGAGGTGTCTGCACCAAGGTCTACACCACCACTCCAAAAAAACCTAACTCCGCTTTGCGTAAAGTGGCCAAAGTTCGTATGAGCAATGGTTCAGAAGTTATCGCTTATATCCCAGGTGAGGGTCACAATCTACAAGAACACTCGATTGTGCTTTTGCGCGGCGGTCGTGTAAAAGATTTACCTGGTGTACGTTACCATATCGTTCGCGGTGTTTATGATGCTCAAGGTATCGACAAACGTCGCCGCAGTCGTAGTATTTATGGTACAAAACGTCCAAAAGCAGCTAAGAAATAATTTAGTCACCTATAAATTGAACTTATTAAAATATGAGAGGTAAGCAATCAAAACAACGCGTTATTGCTCCGGATCCAAGATATGGAAGTGTATTGGTGACTAAATTCACCAACTTCTTGATGGAACGTGGCAAAAAAACAGTAGCTCAAGATATTTTTTATTCTGCAATGGATAAAATTGCTACTGAAACCAAAAAAGATCCAATTAAAATTTTTGAAGAAGCTATCAATGTCATCCGCCCGCAAGTCGAGGTTCGTTCTCGTCGTGTTGGTGGTGCCAACTATCAAGTACCGTTACCAGTTCGTGGCGAACGTCAAAATGCTCTCGCTTTCCGCTGGATTATTGGTGCTGCCCGCAACAAAAAAGGC
>JAVHOZ010000079.1:0-1663 GCA_036170335.1 Candidatus Magasanikiibacteriota bacterium
GCTGGGAATTGGCTGATGATACAAGCATTTCCAGTGTGACAAAATTAGCACGCGCCACTATATGGAAAGATTCCTATTCCAAAGCGCCGATGACACCTGATTTTTGGGATGCTAACGTGCATGATTTTGGTTTTGAAAAAGCAACTGATTCAAATAATGCTCGAACCAGACATCACGCAAGATTTTGGAAAACAAATTACATCACAAAAAACGGAGATATGATTTATGTTGGGACAGCCAGTTTTGACAGTAACATTAAATGGGGAGTAACACATCAAATCAACCCTGATATAGATACAGAACGAGAATTTTTATATAGCGATCTACAAAAAACAGGCCTGATAATAAATACCGAAAAACAACAATTTGTTGATCCAAAACTCGGAAGTAATTTTTCGGGTGATTTATTTTTTACTGATGGAAAATTGTATTTAATTTCCATAAAATAAGAATAGGGAGTTTTGGATTTTGGGCATTCACCCCTTTAATTCCCCTCTGCCTAAAATCCAAAACAAAAAAACAAATTTATTTTATTGAATAAAAATCCTATCAAAATGAAATTGATTTAAAAATATTTTTTGAACTCGCTCCTTTCAGTCGCGCCCCGCTGCGCTCTCGCCTCCGTTACGCTACGGCTCGGGGCGTATAACACAGCGTATGCGGTTCGGGGCTCGGCTCGCCCCTCTCCCATATTTTTGCTCCCTTTGGTCGCAAAAACATCGCATACGCTGGAACATTCGGCAAAATTAAAAGAAAGGCTACAATCAAATATAAATTAGACAATTTTTATGAAAAAACTTATCGTCCTTATGGTTACTATCGTTCTTTTAATAAGTGCTATCCTGCTCGGAAGATTGTTGTTGCAACAATATAGACATCAACAATTTTTAAACTATGAAGAAAACATAACAGCAGAAAAAGACACAAAAGAGAAACAACAATTAAAGCTGGTAAAAGAAATCGGAATTTACGACAAAAATAAACAATTACAAAATGAAAGAAAAATTGGAGATGAATATTCTAGTTATTCAACTGATGGAAAATATGTTTATTATCTTGGTTATGGTGGCTCATTTTACAGCCCGTCTAAACAAAAGATGATAATTAAAGCTGCCGATCCGGAAACATTCGAGGCTCTACAAAGAGGTTGGACAAAGGATAAGAATAATGTTTATTTTGATGGCATAATTATAAACGAATTAGATGCGACCAGCTTTACACTATTGGGAGATAACAAATTTTTAAAAGACAAAAATAGTATTTATCTAGAAAACATACAGGGCGATATAAGCAAGTGGATTCTTAAAGTTGAAACTTCTGATCCGCCAACTTTTGTCGCTTTAGGGGAACTGTATGGCAAAGACAAAAATAACGCATATTTTCGTACAGAGATAATTGAACAGGCTGATGTTAATTCATTTGAAGCAATTGATACTTTTTACGCAAAGGATAAAAATCATGTTTATAATTGGGGAAAAGTAGTTAGTAATACCGATCCAAAAACATTTAAACCATAAAACCGCCTTTCTTTTGACATCGTACAACAGCGCGTATGCGGCTAACGCCAATATCGCTATCGCGACATCGCATACACGCGACCCATTATGTGAAATTTCAAAAATAATTAGCCTAACTACTCAAATAAACAATATGAATCAAACAG
>JAVHOZ010000080.1:0-8332 GCA_036170335.1 Candidatus Magasanikiibacteriota bacterium
TGAAACTGTTTTCATCTGGCCAAGTGAAACCATTGGCGGAAATCAGTTCGCTGTTTTTTGGGACATACAAACGAATATAATCTATGTTGATTGAACCGTATAATTTTTCTTCAGCGTTTCCGGCATGAGTGCGTGAAATTGTGACTGTGTCTGTAATGGTACCGTCGTCTTGGACGATGGCTTGGTGACTGATAGTTTGTTTTATTTTACTGTCGCTTTTTTCACCATGGATGTTGGTATTGAATACGGCGATATAATCTTGGTGGTCATTGATATTTAAAATTTTTCCACTCCAACCAAGTTGGTCAACTGCCAGTTGAGCAGTTTGATCGGTGAAATAAGCTTGAACTTCTTTTTTTGACAAAGCTTCTTGTAAGCTAATAGTTAGTGGAATGAGATCTTTTGGTTGACTGTTTTTAAAATGGTCAATAAATTGAGGAGCCAAATCGGAGAGGATTTGTTTTGGTTTATGATCTTTTTTCTCTGGGCCTTCTTCGACAATTTGCTGGATGGTAGGCAGGGCAGAATCGGCAGAAAGTGTTAAACCACGCTTGTCATCAGTGATTGGACCGGTGATTGCCAATAGTCGTTCGAGTACCGAAGCATTGATAGAGATAACTCCGTCTACTGTAACATTGCGACTGTGGCGGTAAAACCACATCATTTTTTGAGCGCTAGCTGGGAAATCCGGGAACCAGTTGGAATCTTGGAACTCCCAGCGTTTGTTGGCCAAAAGAAGAGGGGTTGGAGGTATTACGAATTGATCCAATTGTCCTTGAATGTCATAGCTACCACCAGCTGGAACATCTAAATTGATAATTTTGCCGTCTTTTATATCCATTATCGCAATGCTACCCAAAAATCCGCCAGTTGGACGTAGTTCACTAGGGTTTTGGAAGACCAACAAATAACGTCGTTGACCTTGAGTGCCAAATATTTCTTTCATTGCTCCGTTTAAATCAGATAGGTTTTGGAGATCATGCAAAACTGCTGAAAAAATTATTTTAAATTCTTTGAATGGCCCTTGATAAGCTAGTGGCAGTGAATCTAAATTGACTGTGTCCAAATAAGCTAGCGCTTCTTTGTAGTTTGGAATTGCGGCAGATAAATGAGAGTTAAAAATTTCTAATCTGGCGCCAAGAGTACTACTAGCATCGGCTTGACTATCGGCCATACCTTTGAGGAAAAAAGTATTGCCTTGGGCAATTTTTTGGCCGGCTAATAAAAGTGACTGTCGGCTTTTGACTTCGTCGTCTAATACCGGAACAACCGAAGCAATTTTTTGTAAAAATTGGTGGTTGTTTTGCATGGTGGCAACCGCTGAACCAAAACTACTTAGAGCATCATTGATGGAATTTTGAGCGGTTGGTAAATCAGCATGCATCAAGGCAGCGGTGGAATTTTGAAGTGATAAAAATCCGGCAGTACTATCTTGGGCGATTTTGTCTTTGGTAAGTTTGATGTCTTGGTAATAACTATTGGCCGAGCCTGGGACTACGAGAATAATCATCAAAATAACAGTGGCGATGGCAAGGCGTTGAAAAACAAAATTTTCTTTGACAAAAGACACAACACTTTGCCCCAATTCGATTGCGGCTGAATTTAATTTTTGGGCGCAATCGTTGAAAGATTTTTTGATTGACCAATTGAATTGTTTTTTTATTTTTTTGGGTAATAATTCAGGAGGCAAACTGGTTATAGTTATTGGTGTTTCTTCTTGGATACTTTCGTGGACAATAGTATTGTCTACAATATCCACAATTTCTGGTTCCGGCAAAGTTTCGGAAAGTTTTTTTGGTTCACTAGGTTTTGGTAAGGTAGCAAAAATTTTCTGGTCAATATCTTTTGATTCAATAATTTTGGAAGATTGTATTTCTTGTTTTATTTTTTCATAAGCAGCATCAAAATCTATATTGCGGTTTTTTTCCGGGGCAATTGTGGCTACATTGTGCCAAACTGGTGAAGCTTCTTTTTTGAGATTAACAACATAGGCGGAAGCAACCGGTGGATGAGAAACATGATGGATAAAGAATTTGATCGGCGCGACCGGGGTGGATGAAAAGTTTGGTTTTATTATTGAATCTAAATACTGCGCGCAAGTGGATTTGTTATGTCCCGGTTTATCACAAAAAGCACAACGTCGGAGTTGTGGTCTTTTTTTGTTGAATAATTTTGTTATTCGTGACATCTTAAAAATGGTGCTTGATTAGTTACTATATTATACACCTTTTTAAGACGTCATGCACCTTAAAAAATGGCAGTTATCCACTTTTTATTTGGTATTATTATAAATTTGTAGAGTTTGAGAAGCGGTATTTTTCCAAGAGTATTTTTGAAGGATTTTTTGTCCTTTTGTCACCAGATTTTTGCGAGTATTTTCATCTTTGATCACGAGGTTGGCGGCATCGGCGATAGTTTGGGGATCTTCGGGGTTAAAATAGATAGCTGAATCCTCTAAAATTTCCGGTAAACAAGTATGGTTGGAAGCAATCACCGGTAAATCATATTGCATGGCTTCAAGTGGAGGCAAACCAAAGCCTTCATAAAGACTGGGGAACACATACAGAGAGGCATTGCGATAAAGTTCTGGTAATTCCGCATCAGGAACAAAATCGGTAAGTATTATATTTTTAATATTTTTTTGGTGGATGTATTTTTCTAGTTGATGATAAAAATAATTCTTCTTTCCGGTTAACACTAAGTCATAATTGTGACCGTATTGTTTACAAAAAATTTCCCAAGCGTCTACTAATCTGCATAAATTTTTATGCGGATAGGCGACTCCAACATACAACCAATATGGTTTGTTGATATCATATTTTTTATATACTGAAAACGGTATTTCGGCGGCATTTTTTTCAGGAGGAGATAAATAAATAGTGGCTATTTTTTCAGGATTAATTTTCAGAGTTTGAATGATATCTTGTTTGGTAAAATTACTGATAGTAATGATTTTTTGAGCTTTTTTAATCGCATGGTTAAGGGTTAATCTGAATATTTTGTTTTTGAGCCAATAAAGCAACGGGCCAAGGGTGCTAGCGTGTCTAGTGGGAAAATGCAACAACAGCAAATCGTGTATAGTGACAACAAAATTATCATTATAAAACAGTGGCACATTCCAATGGGGAAAATGCACCAAATCAACTTTTAGTTTTTTTATTATTTTTGGCAGAAAAATCTGCTCCCTCCAACCGTACCAAGGAATGTCGACTAATATTTTTTGAAAATTTGGTTTTTTTGGATAATATTCTGTCCAGTTTTCTTGCCGTAATAAAATAATATATTGATTTTGGTCATCAATTTTTTCTAAATTTAAAATCAGTTGTTGTATATATCGTCCCAGTCCTCCCTGCATGGGGCCATACATTCTGGCATCAATGGCGATTTTCATAATTTATAAGATTGAATTAGTTTTTATAAGTACATATAGGCCGAACATATATTGATTTTCGCAGCCGCGAATTGTCCAAAGCACCGAGAACCAAACCAGCTTGTTTACAATACGTTCAATTCGGTGCAAGTTTGAGCGCAAGAAAATTAATATTTGTGAGGCCGTAAAAAATTATCCTGTATGACTTTGAAAATAGTATATCAGAGATATCTGTAAATTGCCAAAAGTGATTTTTTAATATACAATTAAGCAGTCTAAATATTATTTATGCCATATTTGAGTCGATTATTAAATAGTCAGATAAGCGACAGTGCGGATGCGGTGATTGGTCGCTTGGAAGATGTGTTAATAAAAGTAAAACCAGGTGAATATTCTGTTTTGGAATATGTAATTATCAAAAGACGTCATCAAAAAAAACGGATTATCATTCCTTATGATGCGGTTGAAAATTTTAGCAGTGAAGAAGTTTCATTGCGTACTTTGTTTTCCAAAATAAATTTTTTAGAAAACGAACCTGATGGTTACATTTGTTTGAATCGTGATGTGATGGATCAGCAAATAGTGGATGTGGCTGGCGCGCGGGTGGTGCGGGTCAACGATTTGCGTATTGGAGATTTTGATGGAAAAATGTGTGTGCTTGGTATTGATGTTAGTTTTAGAGGCTTGTTGCGTCGTTTGGGAATATCTTGGGTGGATGTTTTTAACCTATTTAAAGTCAATTTGATCGATTGGCGTAAGGCACAGCCAGTTGAAGGTGTTCTAAAATTGGACAGTGTTTCCAAAGATTTAACTAGATTACATCCCGCTGATATTGCCAATATTATTGAGGATTTGAGTGTAAAACAGGGTAGTAATTTGGTCTTATCGCTGGATAAAAATATGGCGGCGCGCGTGTTTGAAGAAATTGATCCGGAAATTCAGAAATTATTGATTTCACAATTGAGTCCAGAGCATGCGGCGCGTATTAGTGAACGCATGTCTATCGACGAACTGGTGGATTTAATCCAATCTTTGCCGGCGCACCAATCCAAACAGCTGCTCGATTTTGTCGAGCAAGATCGAATGAAAAAAGTAAATAAATTATTGAGTTACGAGGACGACACTGCCGGTGGTCTGATGAATATAGATTATTTGGCTGGCTCTCCTGACGATACTGTTAGCATGACGATTGATAAAATTCGTAAACTTTCGGATAATTTTCGTTCGGCGAATTATGTTTATGTGATTGATGAAAAAGGTAAATACAAAGGCGTAGTTTCTTTTAGAAGATTATTGGTGGCCAATGCCGATGAAATATTAAAAGATGTAATGAAAAAAAATATTCATTTGCCGGTATTACATCCTGCTCAATCAATAAAAAGTGTGGCTCATTTGATGACAAAATATGATTTAAACTCCACTGCCGTAGTGGATAAGGATAACAAATTTTTAGGAGTGGTGACAGTGGATGATGTGATGCGAGTGTTAATGCCAAACGCCTAAAATATGCAAAAAAAAGTCGCAAAAGAAACAAAAAAGAAAAAACTTTGGCCAAGAATATTATTGATGTTGAGTGTGATTGGTCCGGGTATTATCGCTGGTACCGCCGACAATGATGCCGGTGGTATTGCTACTTATTCTGTCGCTGGCGCCCAGTTTGGTTACCACCTTATTTGGGTATTATTTTTGATAACTTTTGTTTTGGCGATTACTCAAGAGATGGGCGCGCGTTTGGGGATAGTGTCGGGCAAAGGTTTATCGGCTTTGATTCGTGAAAATTTTCCTTTTAAAGCAACCTTTTTTATTATTTTATTAAGTTTTATTGCCAATTGGGCGAATATTTTGGCTGAATTTTCCGGCATATCGGCCGTAGCCAATATTTATGGCATACCAAATTGGTTGTTTGTGTTGAGTTCGGCCGGTTTGATTAGTTGGTTGGTGATTTCCGGCAATTTTAAAAATATTCAGATGATTTTTCTCACTTCATCGGCTCTATATTTGGCCTATGTCGTGGCTGGGTTTATGGCTCATCCGGATTGGCCAGCGGCGATGAAATCTATCGTCGTACCGTCTTGGATTCCAACCAAAGATTTTCTATTTATGGCGATTGCCTTGATTGGCACTACCGTGACAATTTGGGGGCAGTTTTTTATCCAATCATATTTTGCGGAAAAAGGGGTGCGCACTCAAGATTTAAATTTGGCTAGAGCGGATGTGTATGTCGGTTCTTTTTGGACAAATTTTGTCGCTTTTTTTATCATTGTGGCGACCGCCGGCACTTTGTATGCGAATGGCATTACTATTACCGATGCGGCAGACGCGGCTCGTGCTCTAGAACCATTTGCCGGCACGTTGGCCAAACATCTGTTTGCTTGGGGACTTTATAATGCTTCGATGCTTGGGGCTGGTGTGGTGACTATCGCCACTGCTTATTCACTTACTGAGGCTTTTGGTTGGGAGGGAAAAGTTAATTCCGGTTTTCAAGAATCGTCTGCTTTTTATAAGATATTTTTGTTTTGTATTTTTTCTACTGCTCTAATCGTGCTGGTTCCAAATTTTCCAATAATACCAGTATTGATTGCGTCACAGACTCTAAATACTTTTGTTTTGCCGGTGCTATTTTTTTTCCTACTGCGATTGTTAAATCGTAAAGATATTATGGGTAAACATCGCAATGGTTTAGCTTTAAATATTGCCGGTTGGGTTTCAATCGTGGCCTTAGCGGTATTAAATTTATCTTATTTTATTTATTTGATTGTCAGCAAATTTCACTAGTTGCCAAATAAGGAGAGATGTTCTTTGGCGCTATTTTCCCAAGTATATTTAGAGGCAATTTCTTTGCCTCTTTTTAAATACTCGGCGTAGAGTTGGTTATTTTCTAGAAGTAATTTTATCGCTGAACTAAGATCGGATACATTGTTGGGGTTGATTAAATAAGCGGCATTTTTGGCAATTTCCGGTAGTGATGAGCGATTACTAGCAATTACCGGTGTGCCCATTTTCATCGCTTCAATTATTGGAAATCCAAAGCCCTCATAAAAACTTGAAAATACAAACAGGTTGGATAAAGCATAGAGCGCCGGTTTGTCATCGTTGGCAATATAGCCTAGAAATTTGATATGGTCGCGTAATTTTGATTGATTGGCATAGTGATAAATATTTTTGTTTTTCCAACCGGATCCGCCGCCGATTGTTAAATGATATTTTTCAGTTAAATTGTTGGGTAGTTTTTCAAAAGCTTGGATCAATCCCAGTAAGTTTTTTCGTGGTTCAATCGATCCCAAAAATAAAATAAAATTTTCCGTTAGATTGTATTTTTTTTGAACAATAGTTTTTTGTATTTTTAATTTGGCCTCGGTTAAATCAAAATTTGGTGATATGCCTGGATAAATTACTTTGATTTTGTCTTGCGCTATTTGATAATATTCAACTAAATCTCGTTTGGTATTTTCTGATGGTACGATGATGATGTCAGCCTGTTGACATTGTCTTTTTGGGTTAATAATCTGGTGCCACAACTGTTGTTTGACTGTATAAAATTCAGGAAATAGTTTAAAAGAAATATCGTGGATAGTCAGGATATGTCTAGTTTTTTTGTTTAGTGATAAAAAATTTATATTGGGTGAGTACCAACAATCAATTTTTTCCGGAATTAATTTATTGATATTTATAAGATCAAAAGCGAGTGCTAAATTAAGAAATTTATTTGGGTAACGGGTGGAAACGTAGTGAATGTTTGTCTGATCCCAGTTGGGAATATTTTTATTTATTTCTTTGGATGAATTGAAAAATAAAAAATAATGGTTTTTTGTATCCTCTTTAAAAATAGCATTTAGTAATTCAAAAGTATACTCGCCAATGCCAGTTTTGTTTTTGACCATGAGCGGTCGGATATCTACGCCGATATTCATACTGAATTTAAACTATTTTTGAATTGTGTTAAACAGCTGTCAGTAAAAGATTGAATTTTGGTTTTAAATTTATCAGTCGAAAAATTTTGAGCATGAAGCCGAATTTTTTCACTGTTCCAACGATATGGATCAAAATTGATAATACTGTCAAAAAGTGATTCCCAAGTTTGTTGATCAAAAAATATTCCAGTTTCATTGGGTATGACAGTTTCGGTCGCCCCGCCGTATCCGTAGGCGATAACCGGTCGGCCAGAGGCCATCGCTTCGATTGGTGTGATACCAAAATCTTCTTTTTGGGGGTGAATAAAAGCGAGTGCTTTACTAAACAGAACCGCTTTTTCATTTTCAGAAATTTTGCCGTAAAATTCAATGTTTGGTTTGGCGATTCTTTTTAAATATTTTAATTCCGGACCAATGCCAAAAATTTTTAGTGGCAATTGTAGGCGATTAAAAACTTTGACTACCAAATCCAAACGTTTGTAGGGTACTAGACGACCGCCGGCGACATAATAGTCACCGAGTTTGTTGGTAGTTTGAAAACGATGAGTGTCAACCGGTGGAAAAATCACATCACAGTCACGGCGATAATATTTTTTGATTCTTTTTTGAACAGTTTGGGAGTTGGCGATAAAATGATCAACCCGTTGAGTACTCATCTGGTCCCAAATACGCAAACGATGATTGAGTAGTGGCAAAATCAATTTAATAAAATAATTACTTTTTAAATCAGACAAATAGTTGTTGCCGTCACCCCAAAGAAAACGCGGGGGAGTGTGACAATAAGACAAGTGCAGAGTGTTAGGTGAGGTGATGACCCCTTTGGCAAAACTACTGGTGGAAGAAATTACCACATCATATCCACGTAGGTCGTGTTGTTCGGTCGCCATGGGCATGAGCGGGAGATACCACTGAAAAATATTATTGATAAACGGCATTTTTGCCAGCCACGATTCTATTATTTTTTCATTATTTAAGTAATTGATTTTTTGACGATCGTGAAACAAAACAAAAATCGGCGCTTCCGGCCAAATTTCATGTAACGCTTTTAAAA
>JAVHOZ010000081.1:0-29275 GCA_036170335.1 Candidatus Magasanikiibacteriota bacterium
CCCACATATTTTGGCTAATAAACAACAAAAATCCACATATTTTTGATATGTGGATAACTATTTTAATTTAATCTTACTGATTTGAATTTTGTTTTATAATAGACCATTAAACTTCAATCATCAAATTTCTTTCCGCCGGCTTAGCATCAACGCCAAAATTTTCTTTAATTTTTTGCGCAAATATTTTGATTACTTCCGGTTCACCATGATTTAAATAAATTTGTTTTGGTGGTTGGCCACTACTACCAATCCAACTCAGCATTTTCTTTTGATCTCCATGAGCGGAAAAAGATCCGACTGATTTTACTGTACAATTTACTTCAACTTTTTCTCCCATCACCTGTACTGACGATTGTCCCTCCAAAATTTTTCTTCCCAAAGTACCAACCGCTTGATAGCCAATGATCATCAAAGTGCTTTTTTCGTCTGATAAGTATCTCAAAGCATGGTGCAATATACGCCCACCATTCATCATACCAGCTCCAGCAATCACTATTTTCGGGTTAGGAACATGATTTATTTTCATAGAATCGTCTCTAGTGCCGGTCAAAGTTAAGCCTGGAAAATTAAAAATATCATCCCCTTCTTTAATAATTTTTTTGGCCTCCGTATCATAATAATTGATATATTTGCGATACACTTGAGTCGCACCAATTGCCAATGGACTATCCAAAAAAATAGGCACACGCGGTAAACGTTTTTGCAAATCTATCAGATCATTTAGATTATACAATAATTCTTGTGTACGTTCCAAAGAAAAAGAAGGGATCATCATAACTCCACCCTTTTTCATCGCTTCAACTACCGCTTGCTCAATAATTTCTTGGCGTTCTTTATCGGTCTCATGCAAACGATCACCATAGGTTGATTCGCACACTAACAAATCAACGTTTTTTGGCAAATTATAGGTATCACGTAAAATTGGCACATTAACATTTCCAATATCTCCAGAAAAGATTACCTTCTTATTTTCCGCCTGCACTTCAATAAAAGCTGAACCAAAAATGTGTCCGGCATCGCGTAAATATATTTTTATTTTTTCATCTTTAAATAAATCAAAAGACTCCTCATAATCTACCGCTTTAAATTGGGCCATTACGCCAGACACATCTCGCTCTTCATATAAAATTGGCAAACCAAATTTGGCGTTATTGTGACGCATCACCGACAAAGCATCGTTCAAAATCAACTCCGTCAAATCAACAGTAGCTGGTGTCGCATAAAAAAATCCGGTGAAACCATTTTTTACCAAAATTGGCAAACGTCCAGTATGATCAAGATGGGCGTGAGTAACCAATACAGCCGATAATTCTTTTGCTTCAAACGGAAGCGGATCATAATTTTTTCCTTCACTAAAATCACTCCCTTGAAACATTCCGCAATCTACCAATATTTTTTTGTCTCCACTTTCAATCAAACTACACGAACCGGTAACTTCACCAGCTGCACCAAAAAAATGTATTTTCATAATTACTAATTTAGAATACTTAAAAAAGAAGAGCCGAATGGATATTAATTTTCGCCGCGCGAATTGTTTGAAGTGCCGAGAATCAAATGTGGCTGTCTATAAAATGTAAAATTCGGCACAAGGTTGAGCGCAAGAAAATTAATATTCATGAGGCTCTGATAACATCATTTTACATTATTACAAAACTATATACAAGCGCATATTTTTATGATAAAATATTTTCTAAGAACAAATCAAAAAAAATGGCTAAAAACTACTACTTATGCGTCGTAATTTAGAAAATATTGAGATCGTAGAACCGCCAATCGAAGAGTTAACCAAGAGAAGGTCGTGGAAAGGAGCTTGCTTTGGCAGCTGCCTTTTTTTAATACTTTTAACAGTTGCCACCATAATCGGTATCCGTTTTTATGTCGGTCCCGGACCAAAAATTAGCAAGGGCATTCCAGATAATTTTCCAACCGATATTCCAGTTTATGATAAAGATAATATCGAAAACATTACTGTTATTTCGGCTCGCTACAAAAAACGCGGTCTAGGCTTGGCAACCGTTTTACCAAAACTTGTATTATCACCAATATTTTATAATTCCGACAATTCCACCAATAGCGATTATTTGCGAAATATTTGGAAAACAGTTTCCTCTCCCAGAGACAACTATCGCGATAGCATCCAAGTCGAGTGGCAAAATATAAACGCCGATCCAAGTTTTGTTATCGCTTATTATAAAAAAGAATTAAAAAAGAAAAATTTTAAAATTGATATTGAATCTGAAGGAAAAAAGGTGCAACAATTTTCATTCAGTCGCGAAGATGGTTTGGATGGATCGTTTTTTGTCCAAATAGATGATGAAAAAAAATCTGGCACTGATTACATGATTCTGACAGTAAATTTACCAAAACAATAATGTTGAAAATTTTAAATTCCCAATCCAAAACTATTACCGGAGCGGCCATTATTTTATCGGGCGCGACTTTGTTGTCTCGTTTTGTAGGCATAGTGCGTGACCGAGTTTTGGCGCACTACTACGGAGCAGGCCCAGTAATGGACACCTACTATGCTGCCTTCAAAATTCCTGATCTGATATATAGCCTATTGATTGTCGGTGCTTTAACCGCTGGATTTATTCCTACCTTTACTAAACTTCTAAACGAAAAAGACAACAACAAACGCGCTTGGTATCTGACCAACAATTTATTAAATATTTTAGGTTTGTCGTTAGTAATACTATGTTCACTAGGAATTATTTTTGCTCCGGTTTTAAATAAAATTATTGCTCCCGGATTTTATGGTGAAAGTTTGATACGCATCACTTCTTTTAGCCGTATAATGTTTCTTTCTCCGATTTTTTTGGGCATTTCCATGATAATGGGCGGAGTGCTACAATCATTACGCCGATTTGTGTTATATGCCATTGCTCCAATTTTTTATAACTTCGGAATTATTTTTGGAGCAACGGTATGGGTACGTTTGATTGGTGAAAATGGATTAGCTTGGGGTGTGGTTTTAGGCGCTTTCACTCACTGCATTATCCAAATATATGGTGTCAGGCAAGTTGGTTGGCGCTTTCATTTTAATTTTGATACAAAAGATAAAGATACCAATACAGTAGGGAAGTTGATGGTTCCTCGTACTTTGGGTTTGGCAATTACGCAATTAAACCAAGTTGTCATTACAATGTTGGCTTCATTTTTACCGGTTGGCAGTATCGCTGTTTATAATTATGCCAATAACTTGCAAGCCGTACCGGTTGGAGTTTTGGCCATACCTTTTGCTTTGGCGATTTTTCCGCTTTTATCTTCCGCTGCTGCCAAAAATAACATGCCTCAATTTGCTAATCACTTGTCCAACGTCGTTCGTCAAATTTTATTTTTAATTGTACCAGCAGCGATACTTATTTTATTATTACGAGCGCAAATTGTTCGAGTAATACTTGGTAGTGGACAATTCGACTGGGACGCCACAAAAAATACTGCCAACGCTCTAGCCTTTTTTTCACTCGGACTTGTTGCTCAAGCTTTAATTCCAGTATTATCACGAGCATTTTTTGCCTTATCCAATACTAAAACTCCATTTGTAATTGGTGTTATTTCAGAACTGATTAGTATCATTGCCGCCCTGGTCTTGATGAAACCACTAGGTGCTGCCGGTTTAGCTTTGGCTAGTTCTATCGGAGTTACTGTAAATTTAGTTTTATTATGGATAAATTTAAGATCCAAAACTAAAACATTAAATGAATCAGAAATTTTATCTTTAATTTACAAAATTGCTTTAGCCAGTATTGTTATGGGAATATTAGTACAAGCTTTAAAATATCCGCTCGCTAAATTATTAGATCAACAATACTTCTGGGGGATTTTTGGTCAAGGAGTTGTTGCTGGCACCGCTGGTATTGTTGTTTATTTTTTCTTATGCTATATATTAAGAGTGCCGGAATTTATGCAACTCAAAGATAGTTTTGCTAAACGTTGGCTTAAAACAAACAACATCAACACGACTGAAGTTATTGAGAATAAAGAATAAGCTGAAAAACTTTTATGAATGACCATCTACGAAACTTTTGTATTATTGCTCATATTGACCATGGCAAATCGACTCTGGCCGATCGTTTTTTGGAGTTCACTGGTACTGTGTCCAAACGTGACATGAAAAATCAGTTACTTGATTCAATGGATCTGGAACGTGAGCGTGGAATTACCATCAAACTCACGCCTGTTCGCATGAAATATTTGTTGGATGGTGAAGAATATATTTTAAATTTAATTGATACACCTGGACACGTAGACTTCAACTATGAAGTATCACGCTCACTAGCGGCTGTAGAAGGGGCGGTATTGCTCGTTGATGCTACTCAAGGAGTGCAGGCTCAGACTATCGGCAACCTTTATTTGGCAATTGAGCAAAATCTGCAAATTATTCCAATAATAAATAAAGTAGATTCTCCGGCCGCCAATATTGAAAAAACCACCGCGGAAATTATTCATCTTTTGGGTTGTGAACCGGAAGAAATAATTTTGGCTTCCGGCAAAACCGGACAAGGGGTAGAAGACATATTAAAAGCGATTGTCAAAAAAGTTCCACCACCAACTGACTTAAATGACAAACCAGCGCGTGCCTTAATTTTTGATTCTTCTTACAATGAGTTTAAAGGTGTAGTAGCTTCAGTGCGAGTGGCTGATGGTGAAATAAAAAAGGGTGACCGAATATATTTGATGAGCACCCAGACTCCGGCTGAGGTTTTGGAATTAGGATATTACACTCCCAAATTTCAACCAGCGACTATTTTGAAAAATGGCGAGATCGGCTATATCGTCACTGGATTAAAAGAAGTCCGAGATTGTCGTGTTGGTGATACTATTACCACTTTAAATTCCGAAAAAACCGGTGTGGCCAAAAAATCATTGCCGGGCTACAAGGAAGTAAAACCAATGGTTTACGCTGGTATTTTTCCTAGCGAAGGCGATGGTTATAAAGAATTGCGCGATGCCATTGATCGACTCAAACTGAGCGACTCAGCTTTAATTTATGAACCAGAGCATTCTCAAGCATTGGGGTTTGGTTTTCGTTGTGGATTTTTGGGCATGTTACATTTGGATATTTTCCAAGAAAGATTGCGCCGAGAATTTAATTTAGATATAGTAATTACTGTTCCAAGTGTAGCTTATTATATTGAAAAAACTAACGGCCAAAAACTTACCATTCATAGTCCACAAGAAATGCCAGAGCCAAACCATGTAAACTTGATTGAAGAACCATGGATGACATTAGATATTATTACTCCCAAAGATTATGTGGGCAATGTGATGACATTGATTTCTGAACGTCGTGGCCGCTATCTCAATACTGAATATCTTAGTACTGGCTCCGATCAACGCGCCCTATTGCATTATCAAATTCCACTCGCTGCTCTGATCACTGACTTTTATGACAAATTAAAAACCGTTACTTCAGGTTACGCTTCGATGAACTACGAGTTGATCGGCTATGAAAAAACCGACGTAGTCAAAATCGATATCTTAGTTGCTGAAGAACCGGTGGAAGCGTTGGCTACCTTAGTTTGGCGTGAAGAGGCCTTTCACATTGGCAACAAAATCTGTGAATCGTTAAAAGATTCCCTTCCTCGTCAACAATTTGAACTAAAAATTCAAGCGGCTATTGGCGGCAAAATTATTGCTTCCGAAAGACTCGGCGCCTTGCGCAAAGACGTTATTGCCAAACTTTATGGCGGTGATGTTACGCGTAAGATGAAATTGTTGGAAAAACAGAAGAAAGGTAAAAAACGTATGATGGCCCATAGTAAAGTAAATATTCCACCTGAAGCTTATTTAGCAGTTTTAAAAAGATAAACTTTAAAATATAATATGAAACATAAAACAATAAAACAACTTTGGACAGTGATTGCAGTGATCGGTATTATCGCTATGATCTTTTTTACTATCTTACCAATTTTCCAATAAAATATTTTATGCAAATTTTACGCAAATATCAACTTGATATTATTTTTCTTTTTTTTGCTTTAATTTTGATCATGTGGTCGTATTTTTATGGTCTGAAATATTTGGGTGTTGATCCACATCGCTATGAATGGTTGGTAGCTGGACCACTTCTATTTTTTTATATTGTCTATATATTTAAAATTCGCAACCAAGTCGCCATTGTTGATCGTCGCAATCTAACAACTAAATCTTTGGTTTATTGGATAATGCTGGGTGTGACGCTATTTTCAACTTATACCACACCAATTCCTGCCAAAGATTATTGGTCACTCAATGCTCTATTTTTTGTTTTCACACTTTTTTTAGCCGATTCATATTGGGATTTCAAAAGTATTACATTGAAAAGTTTTAAAAAATAATAAAAAATCCAACCCAAAAAATATGCCGAAAAAATGGATAATCTCTCCTACGGTACCAAATGATTTTTTCAACTCACACCCTGAACTACCGCCGATAGTGACACAATTACTATACAATCGAAATATAAAAACCCAAGATCAAATTGATGAATTTTTAAATCCGGACTACTCCCAAGATATTCATGATCCGTTTTTATTTAATGACATGAACAAAGCGCTGGAGATAATTTTTTTAAATATTAAACAACAAAAAAATATCGTTGTGCATGGCGACTATGACGCCGATGGTGTTTGCGCCTCCGCTATAATAGTTAGCTCTCTAAAACAAATTGGGGCTAAAAATATTTCAGTTTTTTTACCACATCGCGAAACTGACGGCTACGGGTTAAACTTAAATACTGTTAAAGCGCTAAAGGAAAAAAATACTGATTTGATAATTACCTGCGATTGCGGAGTAAGTAATACACCAGAGGTAAAATTGACAAAAGAACTAGGGATGTCAATAATTATTACTGACCATCATTCTATCCCAGCTGAAATTCCTCCAGCTGATGCTATTATCCACCCCAAAATTCCCGGTGAAAAATATCCGGACAAGGGTTTGTGCGGTGGAGCGGTGGCTTTCAAACTGGTACAAGCCTTACTAAAAAAACACAAAGAAACCAACCAAACTTTGCTTGACGGGCAATCGCACGAAGCGTTTGAAAAATGGTTGCTTGATCTGGTAGCTATTGCTTCTATCGGTGATATGGTGACATTGCTTGGAGAATCTAGAACCCTAACTCGTTATGGATTAACAGTATTAAACAAAACCCGTAACATTGGATTAAAAAAATTAATGTTTGTGGCTGGAATTTTGGACGAAAATAACCAACCAAAACGAGGAACAATTGATGCCCACACAATCGGTTTTCAAATAGTCCCCCGCCTCAATGCCGCTGGACGCATGGATCACGCCAATAGTGCCTATGCACTTTTAATGGCCACGGATGAACACGAAGCCGAAGACCTCGCCTGGCAATTAAACCAAAACAATCTTGATCGTCAAAAATTGACTGAAAATCTGGTAAATCAAGCTACAAAACAAATCAAAGATACTGACCAAGAAAAAAATCCGGCTTTGTTTGCCTATGGTGAAGATTGGCCAACTGGAGTTTTAGGCTTAGTATCAGGACGTCTTAAAGACATGTTTTACAAACCTTCTTTGGCTATGGGAAAAAATAGTGATGGAGAAATTGTTGGTTCTGGACGTAGTATTTCCGAATTTAATCTTATCGCCGCCATGCAAGAACGGCCGGATTTTTTTGATAAATTTGGTGGCCACCCTCAAGCTTGTGGTTTTACTTTAAAATCAGTATCAACACTAGACGAATTTAAAAAGTTCCTAAATGAAAAAGTTTCCAAAGAAACAAACAACCTTGAACTAGTACCCCAAATTAATATTGATTCCATAGTAGATCTAGATGAGATCGATTGGAAAATGTATGATTTGTTACAAAAATTTGAACCATTCGGGATGAATAACGAAGAACCGATATATGCCGCCTGTAGTTTGACAATTATAAATATTGACTCAGTCGGACAAGACGGTAAACATTTACGAATGAATCTAAAACACAATTCTCAAACAATCAAAAAAACAATTGGGTTTGGACTGGGAGATATTAACAAACACCCTGATGATTGTAAAAATACACTTCACCCTGGAGACAAAATAGATATTGCTTTCTGTATATCAGTAAACGAATGGAATGGCAACCGCGACCTCCAAATTACAATTCACGACATAAAAAAAAGCGCCGAATAAATCGACGCTTTTTCTTTTGAAGAAATTAGGATTTTTTTAATTCTTTTTGCAACAATTCCCATTTCTTTTTTAATTGTTTGATGAGATTGATTTTAACATCCTCAGCCATTTCTTTTTTGGCGACATATTCCTCCACTGCTCGTTCGACCAAAGCGTCCCACATTTCTTGAGTTGGCCCTTCCAATTGTTTTATACTGATTTTTAATTCGTTATATAATGGTTCTAAATGCTGTAAAATTTTTTCACGCATTTCTTTGCCTTGAGGAGTAATATTTAACCAAGTCAAAAACGCGCCCAAAGCTCCTCCCAATATAAGCCCTTTTTTAAAATTACCCATAAAATAACAATTAATTTACTACCAGTATACTATACCACAACTTTGTATTAGTTGGTAGCACAGGCAGCTCCGGCCGCAGGATTACCACTAGCATCATAACCAAACCCTGCACCATAAGCAGCCGTAGCCAATGTTTTACCACATTCAGCTGGAGGTGTATTGAATGCTGCACAGATAGCCTGTTTTACCGCATCAGCAGTACGATTGACGCCCTCTACTTGAGCTCCATTGATTACCAAAGTTGGAGAACCTTGTACACCATATTTGGTATTTAGATCTTCATTGATCTGAAAAACCGGATAGCGACCAGACAACCAAGTAGTTTGATCTTTGAATTTATCCAAAGTCTTATATTTGGCATTGGTAGCATTCACACAAGAACTCAAACTACCTTCGGTAATTCCAGCTTTTGCCAGACAACCTTTGTAGTCATCTTTGCCGGTAAAACAGGTAAGGTAAGGTTGATATTTAGCCGGTTGACCTTGCTCGATACAATATTGTCTAGTATTTTCTTCCACCTCTTTCAAGCCATGCATTGCATAAGATACAAATTTAACATCTATATCTGCTTTGTCTTTAAGCAAATTCCAAGCTGGCAAATAAGCTTTTTCCATTTGCAAACCAAATGGGCAATATGCCATAACAAATAGTTCTACCTTTGGGCGATCAGATTTAGTTACTGCAACTGGAGCGGCGGGCTGGTCTTGAGCTGGTTGATTGGCATCAGCCACTGGAGAAACATCTTTAGAAACAGCACTTTTACTATTTCCTTTAAAATACAGACCCAACATTACCAAAAATCCAATGGTGCAGATAACCAAAACACCGGCCACCAAACCAACGATTAGAGCACTTTTTGAGTCTAAACTGGCAAAAAAAGACTTCTTTTGTGCTTGCACTGCTCCTTGTACTACATCTTGTTCCATAGTATATGAATTAGGGATTAATTAATTTATTTAAGCGTTAAACTATTATAAACCATTACCATATTCTCGACAATACTGGCGCTGTGCATATCTTCACCTTCTTTTGGCAAGCCTAAAACTGCAATCTTTTCCTGATTTTTAAGCATTTTTATTCCCACTCGCGAAACATCATATCGGTCGGCAAAAAAGGTAACAAAATGCGCAATCTCAAATAACTTTGGTAAATAGTAGTAATTATAAAATTTAATTAAAAGACTAAAAAAATCAGGAGTTTTAAAATCGTGGTGGTAAGTTATTACCAAAAATTTTTCCGGATGATTTTTAATCCACTGCAAAATATTACCAGCCGCACCAAAAAATGGACAGTGCAAATTTATTATATCATAATATTCCCAAGCCTCGATATTTTTTTCAATCGCCTCTTGGCCAAGATACTTCCTAGAAGGAGCAACCTTTTTTACCTCAAATTTTTCTTTGCGAGTAGCACTTCCATAACTAATAGTTATCGCATTTGCTTCTACACCATACTCACCTTCTGCTTCTAAAATTTTAAAAGCCTCAGAATGGATATCGGAAAAATATTCAAAGGCATTAGGAATGACGTGTAGTACCTTCATATTTTTTTGTTTTATTGAGTGTGTCTTGTCTGACCAATTTTGTTATTTGACGTTCAATTTTTTCCAAGTGTATAAAAATTTTAAATACCAAGAAAAATAATAAAGCCATTGCCAAATACATAACAGCATCCACTCCCCTACCCACTCCCAATATTTTTGCTAAAACCATTGTAGAATTTGGACTAACAACTACTGCGACGGCTAATAACCAAAAAATCACCCAACCAACCATTTCTTTGCCTTTTAAGCCACCTGATCGAAACCGATTTAAAACTTTTAACAAAATAAAAAGAAAAAATACCACTAAAATAATTTGAATAATCATCATATTATTTATTAATTTTAGCTATTAACAAATCCCATAAAATTTTAAAACCGCCGATTACTCCTTGACCATTTTCAAAATAAAAAACCTCTACCGGTAACTCACCATATTTTAGATTGTTTTCTTTTACCAAACGGGGAATTTGTGAATTATGAGCCATTTGATCCTGAGTTATTTGAATTTTTTCAGCTGTTTCTTTACGTATGATTCTAAAACCATTGTGGACATCGGATAGTTTTAATCCAGTTATCCAATTATTAATAACCCGGCTTAACGGTAAAATAAAATATTTTTTAAAAAATGGTATCTTTGATCGATTATCTAAAAAACGAGAACCAAAAACTATATCCAGATTTTCGGCTGTCAACTTTTTAATCCCAACATCTATATCACTGACGTTAAATTGACCGTCCGCATCAAAATGAACAATAATTTTTGCTTCATTTTGGATCGCAAATTCATTACCGGTCTGCAGAGCCGCCCCCTGGCCACGATTCACCGCATGACTCAAAACTGTTGCCCCCGCCCCCGCAGCCTCGTTGGCAGTATCGTCTGTCGAACCATCGTCAACAACTATTACATTGACAAAACCATGTTGAAAAAGGTCGCGAATTACGCGACCAATTCTTTGTTCTTCATTGTGAGCCGGTAAAACTATAAACACCATATTATGAACCTAAACAATCACAAAATTACAATTTTTATTTACTACTAAACAACAGGGCTTCCTTATTAGCCACAGTATAATCAATGGCTTTTTGTAAACCATCTTCCAAACGGATCAACGGCATCCAACCTAGAACATCTTTTACATAAGTTAAATCCGGTAAACCTTTTTTGGTTAAAAATACTAGCGGTTTTTCAAATACTATCTTGGAGGTAGAACCAGTAAGTTCAATAATTTTTTTGGCTACTTCAACATAACTAAATACTCTATCACCACCTAAATTGACTATCTTTACCTCTGGAGCAGCCGCCATCAAACGCACAAAACCATCGATCATGTCATTGACATACAACAATGAAGTAGACATGGTCTCACCACCATAAATAACCACATCTTTTCCATCTAACGCATTGATTATAAAATCCGGAACTATTTGTCCTTCAAATAATTTCATACGCGGTCCATAAGTGGTAAACATGCGGACGATTTTCGCATCTATTCCATAAAATTGATGGTAAGTTTCCACACAAGTCTCCGCAAAACGTTTGCCTTCATCATAACAAGCGCGCGGAGTCAGGTGGTTTACTATCCCTTGATAAGATTCTTTAAATTTTTCACTACCTTCATGATTTCCATAAACTACCGAACTAGAAGAAAAAACGTATTTGGAACGGTATTTTACCGCCAAATCCAAAGTGTTAATCATCGCTGAAGAATTGGAAAGCAATGATTTCATTTTTAATTTTTCAAAATCTTTTGGACTAGTCGGACAAGCCAAATGATAAATCTCTTGGATCCCTTGAAATTTTACTTTGAATTTGTCCAACTCATCAAAACGATTCAAATCAATAGGATTGTCGACATCGTAGTTAATAAATTCAAAATCAGGATATTGCAATAGGTGCTCAATATTTTTGGGCGATGAATTGGAAAAATCATCAACACAAATTACCTTAGCCTCTTTTAATAAGCGTTCACACAAATGTGAACCAATAAAACCCGCTCCACCAGTAACCAAAATATTTTTTTTCTCAAATACAGAATTTTCCATAAGGAAAAATGTTAATTTTTAGCGCTTATACTATAGCATTTATCCAAAAAAATGGCAACCACAAAAAATTAATTTTGCTCCAACCAATCATATTGTTTGGTTGTTTTTTTGACGGTAGTTTTTTTACCTTTTTTAACTATTTTTTCTGCAAACTCAAGTAGTATTTTTCTTTGATTATCGTTAATTATTACTTTAATTCCAATTGGATTTTTTTTGGCTGAATAGTCACTTGTTGGAACTGCTTTTTCTTTCCATTTGTGTCCCAATTCAGTAAAAAATTGAACATAAAAATATTTACCTCTTTTAACCAAAGTAAACACCTCATCCAATTTATTATTAAAAGAACGAGCGGCGGTCAAAGTTAATAACGTAGCTTCTCCAGTATCGGCAAAATAATATTTTATATCATCGTGTTTGGTATAAACTATATTATTCTTAAAATAATAGTTGTCTTTGGGTAAAAAATAAGTTGCCTGTAACCCATCAACTGCATTTTCCACTGCTTTGCCAATATTTAAACGACCAAATCCGAGCTCGTTGGGAAAATCTAAATTTTTAGATTGAATATCGTCACTATTTTTAAGCAAATCATTTATAATATCTTTGGCTGACCAATCCGGTCGAATAGATTTGAGCAAAGCTGCCGCTCCAGCCACTAATGGTACCGAAAATGAAGTCCCTTGCCATGGACCACCAAACTCTTCATTGTAACCATACACGGGAGCATATCTTTGAGTACTAAAAATATTTTGTCCGGGCGCAACCAAATCAACACAACTACCATAGTTGGCAAACTTACTCAGCTGATCGTTTTCATCAACCGCTGATACGCCAAGGATCCAATTCTCAACCGAATCTATATCCATACAAACCGGATAATGACGAGTGTTATTCAGATTGCCATTACCCGAACGCTGATCATTACCAGCCGCCGCCACAACCACAATTCCTTTGTCATAAGCTTCGCGTAAAATTTGTTTCAAATATTCATCGTCTTCTTTGCCTACCACACTCAAGCTAATCACATCAGCTCCATTTTGGATAGCATAACGCACTGCTTTATATACTTGTGCATATGAACCACTACCATCGCTCGCAATAGCGCGCAACGGCATTATGTTTACTTGCCAATTCAAACCGGTACCACTTTTATTATTATCTCCCACCGCCCCAACCAAACCGGCAATGACTGTTCCATGGCGAATCGCTTCCGGATCATCAGAATTATCCAAAACACTCGTACAAACATCGTTGTTATTTTCAATAAAATTCCAACCATGTACATCATCGATAAAACCATTGCCATCATCGTCGTAGTTGTTGTCTGGAATTTCATAAGGATTGGTCCAAACATTGGATTTTAGATCATCGTGCCAAATATCCGCTCCAGTATCAATGATTGCCACCGTCACTTGTTTTGAACCAGTAGTATAATCCCAAGCTTTTTCGGCACCTATTTGTTGCCACATTGCTTGTTGCTTAGAATAATCTGGATCGTTGGGCACTTTAGCCTCAACAGTTGCAGAAAATAAAAAAATACCCAAAAATGCCATCAGGGTTGATTTTTTAGCTAAATTATAATATAATCGAAACATAGCTAATTTAAAGTATAGTATACACTAAAAAATATTTTAATTCTATGTACCGATTAAAACAATTCACCATCCTTATCGGCGATTTAATATCTCTTTATTTAGGCTTGTATCTGGCTATATTTTTGAGATATTTGGAGATTCCCAGCCAAACAACTATAAATAATATAATCGGACCATTCAGCTGGTTGTTTTTTATAACTATCATTATTGCTTTTATCAGCGGTATTTATGATTTGGGAAGAGCCAAAAACAACTTTGCTCTCTACCAAAAAATACTTTTTGTCGCTGGAGTTTGGACTGTGCTAGGAGTGCTGTTTTTTTACATTGTACCACAAACAAATATTAACCCCAAAACAATTTTAGTTTTAACTGCTTTATGTGGTTTTGGACTATTATCTTTGTGGCGTTTTATACACAATCGTTTTGTAGCGGCCACTATTTTAAAAACTAAAGTTATTTTTGTTGGATTTTCAAATGATACTCAAAAGATAGTTAACACTATTATAAAATCGCCTCAGATAGGCTATGAGCTAGTTGGAATAATAACTTCACAAAATTGTCCGGCTAACATTACTTGTGTTAAAAATTTATCTGATCTCAAAATCAATCCAGATTTAATTGTGCTTGACTATAATTATCAAAAAAATGACGTCGTTATTAAAGAACTGTATCAAAAAATATTTCAACAGATAAGCATTATTGATTTGGCTGATTTTTATGAAATTATCTATCGCCGTTTGCCACCTTTTACTTTTTCAGAAAGTTGGTTTTTAACAAAATTTCAAGAACAATCCAAAAAAATTTATGATCGTTTCCGTTTGCTGACGGATTTTGTTGCTGCAGTTTTGATGGGGATATTTTTTATAATTACTTTTCCTTTGATTGCCATAACTATAAAAATAAATTCTAAAGGACCGGTTTTATTTAAACAAGCTCGGGTTGGACGCGGTGGCCAAATATTTTTCATCTACAAATATCGTACTATGAAATCATTGAGTGCTGATGGTAGCGCCGAAACGACTGGTCCACAATACGCCACTGAAAAAGATAATCGCATCACACTGGTTGGAAAATTTTTACGAGCGACCCGCTTAGATGAAATTCCTCAATTTATCAACATTTTTAAAAATGAAATGGGGTTGATAGGGCCAAGACCGGAGCGGCCGGAATTTGTAGATCAACTTACCAAACTGATGCCATTTTATGCACTACGTCACTTGGTGAAACCTGGGTTAACCGGTTGGGCACAGCTACAACGTGGTTATTATGGCACACTGGATGAAAATCTAGGAAAATTAGAATATGATTTATATTATATAAAAAATCGCGATTCATTATTAGACATCGCGATTATTTTAAAAACGATTAGTGTGGTACTGGAGATGAAAGGACGCTAAATCTCAATTATCGTCTGCTCCCCGACTATCAGCCGATGAAAACCATCGGTATTTTTTTTCTTGATTTGAACATTACCACCAATGATACTATCTTTGATTTTCAAATTACAAACCAAATGACAATTGGATAAAATAATTGAATTAGCAATTTCTACCCCTTCGATTCTACTGCCACTACCAATAGTGACGTTGGCAGAAATATTACAATTTTGTAAAATACAATTTTCACCGATAATTACCGGACCGTTTATTTTAACACCAGCGCCAATTGTAGTACCAACGCCAATTTTTACTTTGCCATTAATTTGAGCGCCACTTTCCACTTCACCAAAATTTTTGAAATCACTTTCCGACATTTCATCCAATAATAATTTGTTGGCTAAAATTAAATCTGTTGGCGCGCCGGTATCTTTCCACCAACCGGTAATTTCTTTGTGCCCAACTTTAAAATTATTTTTGAGAAAATAGGAATGAATATCGGAAATTTCATATTCTCCACGAGCGCTTTTGTTTATTTTTTTAAACGCGTTAAAAAACACCTTTGGACCATACAAATATATTCCGGTGACAGCAAAATCATTAGGTGGATTTTGTGGCTTTTCGCATACGTCAACCAAATTATTTTCAGCATCAAAAATTGGCACACCAAAACGATTGGGATCTGGCACCTTGGACAAGGCCAACATACAATCATATTTATTTTCAGCAAAATTATCCAACATTGGTTTGATGCTGCCTAAAATAATATTGTCGGACAGATAAAACATAAAAGGATCGTCACCAATAAACTTTTGTGCTTCATTTACCACGTGAGCAATTCCTTGAGGCCCACCGGTTTGTTCAAAAAATTGAATTTTTATTCCCCAATGTCCACCATCACCGATATGTTTTTGCAAATCAGTTTCACCAGGATTGGTATTGATAAAAATTTCTTCAATCCCAGCTTCAACTGCTTTGGCGATAGCATGAAAAATCATTGGTTTGTTGGCCAGTGGAATCAAATGTTTGTTCATGGTAGAAGTTACCGGACGCAATCTAGTTGCTCTGCCCCCTCCGGTTAAAATTGCTTTTTTTATTTTTTGCATATTTTTTTGTCATTCCCATGAAAATGGGAATCTAAAACTACCAAACAATAATATATTTCACCATCTTCCAATAAAAATCCATTAACGGATTGGCAATGTTGTCTAAGATCGGATTCTTTATACTAGTTTCATTAAATTCAACTTTACCAACAAAGGTTTTTATCATTTCTTGGTCAGATATTTTACGAATACTTTGGATATATGATCGTTTTTTCAGCCACAATTTCCAACTGGATAATTTAAGCCAATAGGCATAGGCCTTTAGTTTTTCTTTGACCCAACCTTGTTTGGCGGCAAATAACAACAATCCAACCTCAAGAATTAGCCCCATCGGTAAAAATAATAATAAAGTCGGCCACTTGAAAAACATCAACATCACGCCCAGACGATTGCGTTCAATATAATAAAATTTTATCTGATTGCGACCAAAAGAATATTTGTGATAAAACAAAGAATCAGACGCAACCATTATTTTAAAACCGGCGATCTTTAGACGAAAACTGTACTCGACATCTTCATGATACATAAAAAAATCATGATCCCATAAGCCATACTGACGCAATAAGTCAGATCTCATCAAAACTGCCGCCCCACTAGAATAAGAAGTTTCGTAAACTTTTTCTAATTTTATATCATCTTTTTTACGACGTAAATTATTACAAAAACCCAAACCTAAATAATGAAAAGAATTGCCGGAACTATTTAACAAATCCGTTTCCGGATATAACATCAAAAGTGACTGCACCGCTCCGACTGTTTTATCTTTTTCCATCACATCAATCAACGGCTCCAAAAAATTAGCCGCCACAAAACCATCATTGTTGTGAAAATAAATATAATCAAAATCATTGTCTAATGCCCACTGTATACCAACATTATTTCCACCGGCAAAACCAAGGTTTTCTTTTTGAGGTAAAAGTGTAACATGTGGCAATTCGTTTCCAGACAGCGGCATCACATTTTCTTCTAGAAATCGCACCGACAAACCATGATTTGGATGGGGATTATCTACAACCACAAATTCTACTTTATCTTTTGGATAAGTCATTTTTTTCAACGCTGATACCACATCATCGATATATGGTTCGCAGTGAAAAGATAAATAGACGATGGCTACTTTTGGAAATTGAGTCATACATTAAACAGAATAATATTTATTATTGCCTTTCCATTTCCAAATATATTTAAGCCAACTGACAAAATGGATACGCGCCAATTTATTTTTGAAGAAAGCTTTAAAAATACCGGGCACTTTGGCACTGTCACGCGCGTGGGCATGAAAAATTTGAACGTCTGCCAAATAATATACCGGCCAACCCGCTTCCCACATCCGACGACACCAATCGGAATCTTCCATATACATAAAATAACGATCATCAAAAAAACCAACTTTGTCGGTAGCTGTTTTGCGCGCCATCATAACTGAACCCATCACCCAATCGACCGGACGTGTTTCATTGTGGTCAAAATCTTTCATCAACAGCCTATCGGAATATTTTTTTACCAAAGAATATTTTTTATCAAAATTAATATGCTTTAATGGCTTTATAAAAATAGAAGGAAAATCAAAACGATAACAAGAGTATTGCAGTGAACCGTCCATATTCAAAATTTTTGGTCCAATCATGCCAATCTTTGGATGTTCATCCATGTATTTTATCATCCTCTCTATTGTGCGTGAATTTTCCGGAATAACCGTATCTGGATTGAGCGTCATATAATAACGCGCCTCAACTTGAGCAAACGCCATATTCAATCCTCGTCCAAAACCAACATTATCACCACAACTAAAATATTCAATATTAGGAAATTTTTCCGTTAGCGCTTCTTTAACACCATCTTTGTTTAGCGAATTATCGGCTACAAAAATTTTGATATCATAAGAACAATTTGCAATATCTTTCAAAACTGAACCAAGGGCGCGTAAAATATCGTCTTTAGATAAAAAATTTAGAAATACCAAGTTGACATCTTTCATATTAACTCCACCATTTTCTTATTTCTGTCCAATTTGCTTTTTTAATTTTATTAATCTGCGATCGCTTGTTTGTTAAATCCACCCTCCCCCGCCAGACCTCTTTTAATCCTTTTAAAACTTCCCGATCAAATATTAAAAGGTATACGAACTTCTTTAATTCATACCACAAAATCCAAGGAAAATCAAGGGTTAGATTCTCCCAATATTCGTTTTTAAAAAGTGTACGCAGGTGATTTTTGTAGCTATGATAACGCACCCACGATGATTGATTTCTCCTATTTTTGATAGCCGTTTTATCATCCATTTCTTTTGGGCCGGCCCCCGCTCGATCGTGACAAGCTACTGTGTTGAGTAGAACAAAAGATTTTAGTCCTATTGCTTGTAAACGATAGGCCAAATCCACATCTTCTTTGTAGGAGTGGTAACTACCATCCAAAAACTCACCGTCATCAAACTGTACGGATTTTATTGAAGAACGACGAAACATCGGAAAAGCACCAGACACTCCAAACACCTCCAAAGCTTGCATCACACCGCAATTGTCATTCCCGTGAAAACGGGAATCTAATTTTAATTCATCCCAATCATACTGTGTATACTGTTCAATTACACGACGATTACGAAATATTTTTAAACCCAACGCATCAATTTGATTACTAAAACTTTTTTCCAAACCTTCTGTGTTTATTTTATTAAAATCCCATTTCATCAATCTAGGAGAAACAGCCGCCACCTCTTTATTTTTATCCAAAAATTTTACCATTTTTTCTAAACAATCTGACTGTAAATACATGTCGTGATTTAACAACAAAAAATATTCACCATTTGTATCAGCGAAAGCTTGATTGTGTGCCGGCGCAAAACCCAAATTTTCTTTATTCTCAATAATTTTATACGCAACTGGAAAATTTTCTAATTCTTTTTTTATCAACTCAATCGTATTGTCAGCCGAGGCATTATCTACAACATACAAAAACCAATCCTTAAAAGATTGTTTCCTCAAAGAATCAAACAAACATGGAATATATCTCGCACTATTCCAAGATACCAAGTGCACTGATAGTTTGGGCATAATTATTTATTCATTTTATCATTTATCCACGCCATACCGATTCCAACCGGTCTAAACATTGCAATCCACATCCATTTGTACCACGGCTCCATTTTTGAAAATATTGCAACATACTTTTGGTAAAGTTTTTTTGTTTCCAAAGTGTTTTTTGTTGTTTAAAACTTTGACCGACATAATCAACACAGGAAATTATGGGCGTGTGTATTACATTATATCCTAATCTTTTTACTTCTCTGCAAATATCCACATCTTCAAACCAAATAAAATATTTCGGATCAAACACCCAACCCAATTTTTCATAAACTTCATGACGCATCATAATAAAAGATCCGCGCACTGAATCCACTTTTTGCTCTTTATTAGCATCAAAATCTCTAAACATATAGTGATCCAAAATCGATGGAAAAAAATGTGGCAATTTCAGAATTATTGCTAATTGATCAATCAAACCAGGAAAACGACGAGGTTGAGCGTCTTGATTTAATTTTCCATTTTCATCTACCAATTTACAACTGGCCAGACCGACATCAGTATGCACTCTCATCCATTCAATCATTTTATCCAAACTCCCCACTTCCACACGCATATCCGGATTTAAGAATAACAAAAATTCACCAGTCGTTAATCTAGCCGCTTGATTATTGGCCGCGGCAAAACCTAAATTATTTTTATTGGCTATCACCTGCACCCATTGATATTTTTCTCTTATTATTTTCACAGTTTCGTCAGTCGAACCATTGTCCACCACAAATTCCTCAAACAAAATATTGTGACAGCCGGTTTTGACGGATTCAATTTGTTCGCCAATAAGTTTGGCAGAATTCCAGGTGACGGTGATTACTGACAAATCCATAGCTATTTTTTTAACTGTTCTTTAAAAAAATCCACAAACGGAATGGCGGTTGGGTCTATTCCTTCAAGCAAAGCGCCATAGTAGCTAATATAACTTCCCAAAACCAACAACTCCATCGCTTGACCAATATTATCTTTTTCCTGAACAACATACGACCAATACTTAATCTTGTTTTTGTCCAAAACCTGTTTGGTAATTTCAAAACGCTTTTGAATACGCTGATCGTACAAGGCGGATTCAAATAAAATAAAACCAATATTTTCCGGATTACTTTTTGGATAAAACATCCCCTCCATCAAATGGTGATTTAGTTCCGGAATTAAATAATATCCTGCAAACCGTTTATCGTTTTCATTCATTTGATTGGCAGCCGCATGAGCATTACCGGATAAGTGTTCGGCGGCAACATACCAAATACTTCTATTTTTTAAATTCTGCGCCAATTGTTTGGCGGGATTTTCCACCTGATTACCAACCCCAAATAAATCATTGTATTTTTTGATTGTTAACAAAACTTTTTGAATATCTTTTTCAGTCAACTTTATCAATCCTGCTTTGGAAAACAAAATCATCTGACCTACTATTGAGTATCCCAATCCCATTCGTGGTGATCCACAAGGATTATTATTGATAGAAAAAACCAAACCGGGGATTTTCATCGCTGCAGACACTTTGGCCAAATCACCACCAGAAGAAATTATCGCCAACTTAGCTTTTCTTTTCATTGCTTCTTTCATTGCGTAAACCGGCTCCTCGGTAGTGCCTGAATAACTAGATACCAATACAAAACTATTTTTATCAACATACGCCGGCACATGATAACCATTAATAATTTCTAACGGCACTTTTAATTCATTAAAAAAAACTGACTTTAAAATATGTGCTCCCAAAGTTGATCCACCCATTCCTAAAACCACAATATTTTTTACTTTTTTATAACTTGCCGGAATTTTTGTTTTTTTGGCGCACTCAAAAACTTCACTCACCTGCTCTGACAACAATTCCAAACTTCCTAACATATTTTTGGAATCAAGCTTTTTTATTTCTTCAATGTTATTTAAAATATTTTTTGACATAAAATTATTTATTTAGACAAATATTCATTTAAAACAATTTTCCAATTACGTTGAGCTGGTAATTTTGTATTCAACAATTCCGAATACATCGGGCGTTTGGCCGGTCGAGGAAATTTGTCACCAGACACCGGAGAAATATCAATATTAATTTTTTTAATTTTGAAAATTTCTTTTGCCCACTCATACCAACTACACATCCCACTATTACTACCATGGTAAATTCCAAACGGCCTTTCATTCTCAATAATGCTACGAGTCAGTTTTGCCAAATCAGGCGCATAAGTAACACATCCGATTTCTTCATCAACCAAATCTAAATGAGTTTTTTCACCTTCAGTGGCGAGCCAAATCATCATATCGACAAAACTTTTTTTTGATCCTTCGCTCACCGCCGGTTTGCCAAATAATTTTGACAACCTAATTATATAAAACTTACCACCTATATGCAAAATTTCTTTTTCCGCCGTTGCTTTTGTTTCTCCATATTTATTTATTGGATCAACTTGATCGTCTTCTTTATATCCTTTTTTATTATCGCCTTTAAAAACATAATCTGAAGAATAATGAACAAATACCGCCCCCAACTCTTTGCAAATACCTGCCAAATTTCCCACCGCTTCACTGTTTATTTTTTTCGCCATTTCAAACACACTTTCATCTTCCTCAATTTTATCAACCAAATTTAAAGCTACAGCATTTATCACAATATCTGGATGCAAATCAGAAATCTTGGTGGCAGTGACAATAGAATCAGTAATATCCAATTCTTCTTTATCCCAACCGACTACCTCATATTTATGAGCAGAAAATTCACTGATCAATTCTTGACCTAGCATTCCCTTTGATCCTAATATTAAAACTTTTGACATAATATGTAAAAAAACTTATAGGTCGGTTAGATATGAATTTTTCGCAGTCGCGAATTGTCCGAAGCACCGAGAACTAAATCAGTTTGTCTGCAATATGATAAATTCGGTGCAAGTTTGAGCGCAAGAAAAATACATATCTAACCGACCGTAAACTAAGTAGCTAAAATTATTTTTTTATATTCTTCATAATCGGTAATGTAATCACTTCTGTCATTATTATAATTTGTAGAAGACAAAGCCAACAACACACAATCGGACGATGCGTCTTTAAAACCATGCCAGATATAGCTATCAACCAAAATTGCATCTTCTGGACCGTGCATCAATATTTCTTCCAACCCATTTCCCCTATCAATCACCGCCGTTACAACACCACGCTGGCAAATAAATAATTCCTGTTCAACCTTATGACAATGTTGACCAGTTTGTTTGGTAAAATCTGTAATAAAATAAAGGCGTTTTACATCCCAATTTATAAAATCCTTTAATTCCACAGGCGTCAAATTAACACCCGTATTGGTAAAAGTCTTTAATTTAAATTGTTTAAAATTTAATCCCATATTATTTAAAATTCTAGCCGAACGAATATTGATTTTCGCCGCGCGAATTGTCCGAAGCACCGAGAACCAAACCAGCTAGTCTGCAAAGTGTCAAATTCGGTGCAAGTTTGAGCGCAAGAAAATTAATATATGTGAGGCGTAAAATAAATTAAAACTATTTAATATGATTATTTATATCACCCTTTTTTGCCCAAATCTTCTCCACCCAATCCAAATGAGATAAATACCAATCCACCGTTTCCTTCAAACCCTGTTCAAATTTATCCTGAGTATAATCCGGTTTCCACCCCAAAGATAAAATTTTGGTAGAATCAATCGCATAACGACGATCATGTCCCGGCCTATCCTGCACATATTCAATAAAACTTTCGTCTTTCCCCATCATCTTCAATATCCTATGGGTGATTTCCATATTACTGCGCTCATTATCCACACCAATATTATACACCCCACCAGCTTCCCCTTTTTCAAGCAACAAATTCAAAGCACTTGCATGATCGTCCACATGAATCCAATCACGCACATACAAACCATCTCCATACATCGGCACTTTTTCACCTTTCATTAATTTCATCACAAAAAAAGGAATCAATTTTTCCGGATACTGAAATGGTCCATAATTATTGGAACAGTGGGTCACTACTACCGGCACTTTGTGAGTAATAAAATAGGCGTGACACATTAGATCTCCACCTGCTTTAGCAGCCGCATAAGGCATATTGGGATTTATCGGGGTGCTCTCGGAAAATTTGTCCGGACTGTCCAAACACAAAGCACCATAAACTTCATCAGTCGAAACATTGACCATTTTTTCCAAATTATTTATTCGCACCGCATCGAGCAACATTTGCACTCCCAAGGTATTGGTCAAAACAAAATCTTTACAACCACCATGAATAGATCTATCCACATGGGTTTCGGCCGCAAAATTTATTAAATGAGTTATGTTATATTTTTTGATAGTTTCATTTATTTTTTCCAGATCAATAATATCTCCCCGCACAAATTGGTATCGTGGATTATTTTCTAAATCTTTTAAATTATCCAAATTGCCGGCATAAGTTAATTTGTCAAAATTTACCACCTCACGATCAGAGTATTTTTTTAAATAATAATGAATAAAATTTGAACCAATAAAACCCGCTCCTCCACAAACTAACAACTTCATAATTTCTGAACTTAAAAATAAAAAATTAAACTTCTTGTTTACTAATATTCAAAACCAAAGCCACCGCCGCTAACTCTGCCATCAAAGCCGAACCACCGTGAGAAACAAACGGCAACGGTACACCAGTAAGTGGCAAAGCCCCAACCATCGCGCCAATATTTAAAAATGACTGCCAAACCAACCAAACCACCACCCCAACCACAATCAACCGACCATACTCGTTTTTAGTATTTTTGGCAATTTTCAAACCACGCAAACCAATCAACAATATCAATATTATCAAACCGGCAGAAATAAGAAAACCCGTCTCCTCCGCAATCACTGCAAAAATAGAATCTGAATTTACTTCTGGTAAATATTGAAATTTCTGACGCGACTGTCCCACTCCCAGCCCCCAAAAACCACCC
This sequence comes from Candidatus Magasanikiibacteriota bacterium, assembly GCA_036170335.1. GTDB lineage: Bacteria > Patescibacteriota > Patescibacteriia > Magasanikbacterales > GWA2-37-8 > CAIOJG01. The sequence continues at coordinate 24,111 of JAVHOZ010000081.1, forward strand.
GAACCAACGGCCAAAAACGCCTGATTTATTTGATATCCAATTCCTTGTGGATCTAATTCCGGATGCATAAAAATAGTAATACGTTGCATACGATATGGTTTTAGAAATATCATAAAAACGAAAGCGGACATAGCCAACATACCCATAACAACTAAATATTTTTTGGGTACTCGCGCTTCGAATAACATCACAAACAAAATTACTAACATAATAGACAAAGTGCCAACATCCGGCTGAATTGTAACTAATATAATTACAGGCGCTAACAAAGTTAAAATTGGTAATAGGCCCATCTGCCAATTTTGTAAATCGCGTTTACGATCAGACAACAAATAAGCGGCAAAAATTATCAAAGCCAACTTGGCAACTTCCGACGGTTGAAAATTAAAACCAAAAATAGTAATCCAACTCCGCGCCCCATTAATTGCTTCACCAAAGCCCGGCAGCAACACCAAAACTAATAAAATTACCGCTACAAAATATGGCAACCAACTTAGTTTACGCCATTTTTCATAATTTAATTTTATTAAAAAATAACCCAGCGCTAAACCAGGTAATAATCCAAAAATAATTTGACGTTTAACAAAAAAGAACGAATCGTGAAACTTATCATAAGCCAACGGCCCACTGGCTGAAGTCAACGCCGCTAACCCAAAAACTGTGAGTATGCCAATATAAAGCAAATAAAGGCGATCAATTGTACCTTCAGTACGCGCCATATCAAATATTTAATCCAACTACCAGATAAAAAGCAATCGCCAAAAATAAATTGAGCAAAGCGGCGACAACGGCCAAAAAACGAGACAGAACTTTGTCTTCACTGTAACAATACCAAGACAAAGCAAAGTTTAATAAAAATATAATAAAACCACCCAATGGCACTGCCAATATCTTCCACCACTCCCCGATTAAGTCTACCCCAAAAACTACGTTATAATGTAAAAAGACCTGTTCGGTAGTCGGACGGACATAAAAGGCCGCATAAACCCACATAAACAGCTGAAATAACAGCAAAAAGACCGCCGGTAACCAAACCCAACGATCCTTCCAATAAACTTTAGGAAAGCTAAACATAAACATCGATATTTTAGCATATCTAGCTGCCCTTGACAAGTTAGCCAAATTAGAATACAATAAACCCACTTTTTACCATTTAAGTAATCAATTATGTCACATAAAAAAGCGGGTGGCTCTACCCACCTAGGCCGAGATTCCGTCGCGAAACGCCTAGGAGTAAAAAAACATGACGGAGAAGTTATCAAAGCTGGGATGATCATTGTCAAGCAACGCGGTACCAAAATCAACGCTGGCAAAAATGTTTTGCGCGGTGGAGATGATACTTTGTTTGCACACGTTGCCGGAAAAGTAAAATTTTCCAGCCACAAACGTCGTCGTTTTGATGGATCTCTAAAGTCTGCTCAATATGTAAGTGTGGTTGAGCAAGCAATAAAATAAAATTATATTTTTTAAAACGCCTATCAAATTTTGATAGGCGTTTTTGTTTTTTCACAGAGATACGATAAAAATATCAAAAACCTAAATACCAAATTATCGGATCCCAATATTTTCCAACATTCATAAAATTTCTTGAATCCATATTATTAAGAATTAATTTTGGATAAGGTGCCGGAGTACCGGATAAAATTCCAATATCCAAATTCATCAAATTGGTATTATTCAACATCAGTTCCCCACTATTAATTTTTATTCCATTGGTGTTGGCAAAATTTGGTTTTGATCCGATGTAGCCAATGGAGCTATTGTTTATACCAACGGTTGAACTGGTTATTTCCAAAGTATTACCAGGTGCCCGACTGCCAAGCAACTGACAATTTTGCATATCTAGCTCGCCATTTTTTACCGCTACCATTCCTTGATAACTATCACCATAATAATTTGAACCACGCCCACCGGAGATATTGGCATTTAGAAAATTCCCCTTTCCACCATCAAAAATAATTCTATTCCAATAATAATTTGTTAACTGTTGAAGCGGTGTTATGGTTACCGGTTCGCTTTCTGTACCGTTCAAATTTAATGTGCCTTTTACAAACATATATGAATATTCCGGCATTTTAATATTCGTACCCGCTGAAACATCTACTGTTACATTCGGTGCAATGGTAATATTTTGCCACACTACTGAAATATCTTTATTAACAATTAAGTTGGAAGAAATAACAGTCTGATCAATCGTGATGTTATTTGCTGTATTGCTGCTAAAATTTATTTGCGACATTTTTGGCCAGATATTTTTAATATAAATTGAGCCGTTGGAATTGGTGAAATTATTCAAATTAATATTTTCCATTTCTAGATTGCCGTCAAAATTTTCTATTGCCAATAGGCCGTTTTTAAAGTCGGAGTTTTTTATTGTGGAAGTGGATTTTGACAGATAAATATTAGAATCACCATCACTGGTAAAAATAGAATTATCAATATTTAAAGTTGCACTGTCACTGCGCACTGCTTGAGATACTTTTGAGTCATACATATTGGCTCCAGGAGCCCTAAAAGCTTTTCCCGCATAGCGTAAATCCAAGCCAAATAAATTGGCGGTTGAGCTGACATACAACTGTAATCCTTGCCAATCTTTTGCTTGAGGATTTCCAGTTAGAGTGCCTATAATAACTTTGTTTCCTTCGGCTTCAAAATCGGTATCTCTACCTGATGTCATTATTACTTTGTTATTATTAGTTCCATTAATATTTAATTTTCCTCTCACATCAATTTTGGAATCCGGATAATAAGTTTTTATCACTACTCCGGGATCAATATTAAAAGTTTTTCCGATTGGAATATCATAATAAGTTAAAATATATGGATAATCGCTTTTTGGCAAAGTGCGAGTAGTTTCTGTTTGGCTACTTTTGAGTACAATCGAACCAAAATTTGATTGTTTTGGTGAACCATTAAGTGGAATAACATCACCGCCGCCGTCGACCTTACCTACAAATCTTGGACCTTGATTGGTTTGCCAATTGGTAGAAGTATTTCCAGATAATTGCGAATTTGTTTTTTCCATCGAAGCATAAGTGGTGGAGGATCCAGCAAACCAAGCAGTACCACTACAATTTACTTCATCAACCAACTGATTATTCCCATCTAACAAACGCAAACGCTCACCACTATTTTTCATTACACCAGTATAAATAATATCTGCCGGTATTTCATTGACCGTGCGATCGTCGGTGCGTTCGAATAAATAATAACCATTTTTAGGAATAATTCCATTAATGATTTTGCTAATACTAATTTCTTTGTCTCCAATCATCAGTTTCCACCACTTGGAAGTGTTGGTAGGAGAAAATAAGGTTATATCTTGATTGGTGTTGTTATAGAGTTCAATATATTCATCTTGATCAGTATATGCCGATGTTCCCGCCCAAGCGATTTCGTTGATTACTATGTCGGGGACTGGTGGGGCTTGATCTGGGGTTGGGGTTGAGGTTGCGATGGTGGAAGTGGCAATGGTGGATGTGGAGATAGTAGAAGTTGTTGAAGTGTCGAAAACAGTTGTGGTGGTGATATCGACCGTAGTAGAAGAAATTGTAGTTGAAGTGGTGATGTCTATGGTAGATGTGGTGGAGTCGATTGTTGATGTTGTGAAAGTGGAATATGAAATGGAAGTAGTAACCATGATAATAGTCGTTGAAACGATTGTATCTAAAGTTGAAGACGATGAATTTGTAGTTGAAGTAGTAGAAGAAGAAGTTGTTGTTAACGATGTTAAAGTTGAGGAAGAATTATTTACCTCATTTGTTTCAGTTGAAGACACAGTTGATGTAGTTAAAATAATTTTATTAACAAGTGGTTCAACAGTGAAATTGTTAGCTGGACTGGATCCACCACTACTGCCACCGCCACCAGAATAAGATTTTGGTGTTGGAATATTACTGCTTTGGTTTGGATTATTTATAACCACATTTGATGGCGACAAACCTGGTGATTGGTTTGGAGTTGATAATGTAAGAATTTGGCTTGAAGGTTGAATAGTTGTTTTATGTATTACAGTCGCTGGTTTTGTACTTGGAATTATATTTTTATCTACTAGAGTTAAATTATTCTGTGGACTATCAACTACCGGAATAACAATATTTTGTCTGGATGTTATTTGATCATTAGGGGTTTGGGAGCGGGCATAATCATAAATATTTTCTGCCGCCGAAATTATTTTGCCGACTCCATTATTTATAAGACTACTAAGACCAACTCTAAAAAATGGCACTTTTTCTTTTTCATTTTTTTGGACTTCGGCGAGAAATAATTTTATGGTGTTGGCACTGTAACTGACGGCTTTGGGGAGGAGGTGGGAGGTGTAATCTTGAAGAATTACATCGTGCTTAACTGTTAGATCTTTTGGAATATTTCCTTTTAAAATTTCTTGCCAAGTATAAACATTCTTATCAAAATACAAATTTTTATTATCATTTAACGATTTATACAAAGTAATTTCATTACCATTTAAATTTACAATTTCATTTTTTGTTTTAATAATAGTGTATTTATTACTCTCAATCGTTTTGTCACTATAAAAATTACCATTAGAATAACTAGCAGCTTCATCAAAAATATCTTCCAAACTATTTTTATTAAACACTTCGCTTTTAAAATCTTTACTGACTTTATCCCAATTATTTTTTACATAACTTTCATACGAATCTGGCGGTATTGCATGAATACTATCACGCGTATGAGCTGGCACCAACATATCTGACACCAGATGAATATTGTGACCCAATCCTTTGAAAGCTAATTCCTGATTACCTTTACGAAAATCATTTATTGCTCTCTGCCAACTATTATCTCCTTTAGAATATTCAGTTTGTTTATCAGAATCTTTTGCCCATACTTTGGCGGAATCATGTTGTTTGCCAAAATACAAACCACGATTATATACCGGATCATAAAAGTGATTTAACCATCGTGTAGGTTCATCTTCCTCTATTGCACCAGTTTTAATCCACCCGAGTTGTTCGACTGAAATTTTTTGACTATTATTTTGGTTATATTGTTTTACTGCCAACTCGGCAATTCCAGGATGCGCAATATTTGTATCGTAACAAAAAACTTGACGCACAAACGCCAAGTTAAAAATAATTACAAAAATAATAAAAACAAAAAAATGATAAAATTTGTCCCCTCCCTTTTTCATATAGATTAGT
>JAVHOZ010000081.1:29375-30798 GCA_036170335.1 Candidatus Magasanikiibacteriota bacterium
TTCATCCTCCCCCTATCCCCCTCTCGAAAACAACACTCCACCGCCTCATCAAAATTTTCTTTTTTCAAAGCGGCCAAAAATTTCTGATGCGTTTCTTCTGGCGTCTGGATAGTCACCGCCAAATTTTCCGGGTTTTGCGGAAACAATTTTTCCAATTCCACCCGACTATAATCCGAAAACGGAAAATCCGGCCTTGCAGTACCGGATAAAACTCTTGCCTGTTTCCCCAAAAACCAACTATAGGCGCCAAAGATAGCGACTAAAGCCAAAAATACCACCACCAACCATACCGCAATTTTATTACGCATAGTTTTACGTGAGTTAAAAAATAAAAATATTTTTTAAAAAAATCTCGGTTAAGGTTACCCTAGCCGAGATTTCGTTCCCCCTCCCTTATTCATTGCTAAAGTTATTATACCACAACTTTATTTTTATTTCTAATCTGTCCTGTGAATAACTTTTTTTATTCTATATTTCACGCTTTCTTTAGCTCTTTTAGGCCTTCTTGCAAAGTTATTTTTGGTTCCCAATTTAATAATTTTTTTGCGCGAATAATATTTGCTTGTATCTTTTTCATTTCTCCTTTTCGCTCTGGAATATTTTTTCTATCACCACCGATTAGATCAGCTATCTTATTTACACTGCTTTGTTTACCCGAACCGATGTTTATACTCAACCCATCACCAACAGACGACTCCCAAGCCAAAATATTGGCTTTTACGACATCCTGCACATGCACATAGTCGCGCGTAGAAGTACCATCACCGACAATTGTAAGTAATTTACCATTCTTCTTTTGATCCAAAAATATCGGGATTACCATCGGATACGAACCGGTTGCCAACTTGCGAGGACCAAAAACATTAAAATAACGTAAACACACTGTCTCGACGCCAAATAAACTAGAATATAATCGACAATATTGTTCCCCCATCAATTTGTGCAAGCCATATGGACTAAGCGGAGACATTTTTGCGTCCTCCTTGATTGGCACTGTTTGTTCACCATAGGCCGCACAGGAAGATGAAAAAATGACTTTTTTTACTTTTGCACACCTCGCTGCTTCTAAAACATTTAGGGTGCCGGTAACATTTATTTCATGAGTGGTAATAGGATCCTCTATCGAAACTGGTAAACGTGGGTCAGCTGCCAGATGAAAAACCACATCCACCCCTTTAAAATATTTTGCAATTATTTTATAATCACGAATATCCGCTTTGACAAACTTAGCTTTTTTGTTGATAAATTCTTTTTTGCCAAGCATTAAACTATCTATCACAACCACATTGTGCCCAAGCTCGATTAATTTATCCGTAAGATGCGAGCCGATAAAACCAGCTCCACCGGTGACAATTATTTTTGACATATTAGGGATGATTAAATTAATTCTGTTGAAAAATCTTTGGTTTACAGGTAATAGTTT
>JAVHOZ010000082.1:0-7983 GCA_036170335.1 Candidatus Magasanikiibacteriota bacterium
CTTAACCGAAACATCTCTATTATACCAAACACCAGAATATTCTGTCAAAAAAAGCCCCCGATAATTCGAGGGCTTAATATTTTTCTTGAAATTATTCGAGCAATCCATCGATATTCACATCGTACAAAATCTGTTCTTGCACCAAGCGATAACTTAGCACTTCTTTTGGATCAAGCCAAATAGCAATTTCTCTTTCTGCTTCTTCTGGTTTATCGGAACAATGGATTAAATTTCTCACAGCACGACTACTCAAATTGGACAATTCATAAGAATCCAAAGTAAGATCGCCGCGAATAGTACCGACGTCGGAAGTAGTTGGCTCAGTACCACCCACAATTTTTTTGACAATATTTACCGCTTGATTACCTTCCCAAACCATTACTACAATTGGACCACATGTCATAAACTTCACCAAAGCACCGATAATATCGCGACCATATTCTATCGCCGCTTTTTCGATTGGCAAACCGGCGTTTGTGCGATTTTTTACTACACCAGCTCCTTTTTCTTCATACCATTTTTCATCTTTATTGTAGTGAGTCCAGCATTTATCTTCGGTAGCCATGGTTATTTTTAAACAAACCAATTTCAATCCAGTTCGTTCAAAACGTTTGATAATCTCCCCGACTAACGATCGTTGTACACCATCTGGCTTAATCGCAACAAACGATCTTTCTTTTTGTGGTAAATTCATAATTTTTATATTTAATATTAAATTTGGCTTAATTTTAATGAAATTTACCAAAAATGTCAATGTTTAATCAAAAATTGCAAAACGAAAGTTAATCTTATGCAAAAAATTATCATAAACAACCATTAAACCGGCCAAAATTATCCCCGTTTCTACAATATTACGCTGATAGCAATATTTTAACACTGTTTTTCCCAATTTATGTTTTTTGGCTGATGTGATTGCCAAATCACTCGCCAACTCACCAGTTGCCCGTGTTTTTACTTCTACAAAATAATAATCTCCACCTTTTTGAGCAACAATATCCAATTCACCAACGGTGGAATAAAAATTTCTTTCTTTAACAAAAAACCCGTGCCGGATTAAAAAGGCACAGGCTTGGTCTTCCCCCCATTTACCAATGATTTTACCCCTCCCAGAGTTCATATATTATTTATTTTTTGGCTTGTATTTATTCATCAGATTCTTTTTGGCTTGTTCATTGTTAATCAACGGCAACCGTTTGGTGGCATAAAAAATAACTTTATAGCTCCACCAGACAAACAATACTGCCCACAAAATCAACCAAAAACGCCAAGCCAAAAAAGCTACTCTCTGTTGACGAAAAAACATCCACATCAAACCGAGTAATCCAGTGGTTATCAACATATTTCCGGCACGACGTAAAACTTCTTGTGTACCTTGATCGATTTTTTTATTATAAACACGCACTATTTTAGAAATTATTCCGGCCAAAACTAACACCAAAAAACCAACAATCCAAATCCATTTTACTCCACCAATGGCGATAAACGGCTGATAAAACCAATAAGATGTTTTTAAAATATTTTGAACTTTCATAATTAAACTTTTTTAAATATCAAACAATAATGGTAATCACTGAGTGAAATATTTTGAATTAATTCAAGACTGCATTGAGTGGTGAGATCAGCTAGTTTTTTGGGGTCGACTATAGCATCATCCGCCGGTCCTAATGTCCCTAATTTTTTTATCCAATCCACAACTACTATTTTTCCATCATCTTTTAACAATCGAGTGGCTTCCATTAAAGTTGTTTGTTTATTTTTTATTCCAAATAGCACATTAACAAACAAACACATATCCAAACTTTTTGGTGGAATCGGTGTTTTGTTTAACATTTCAATATCTGACCAAATTACTTGGACATTATTTATGGCACGTATTTTAACCCAACTATTGATATTTTCCAAAACGTCTTTGAGAATATCAATTGCATATACCACGCCAGTTTCGCCGACTATTTTAGCCGTTGGAAAAACAAAATGTCCGGTACGGCCACAGCCCATATCCGCCACCCTCATTCCTTGGGTTAGTCCAATTTTAGTAAAAATACTATATGGATCAATTAATGCGCGTCCGGCATGTGACATATTATTTTAACTTCTTATAAATATTTTACCAACTGTTCCCATCAAAAAACCCTGAAACATATTGGTAATCAATAAAAACCCAATAAAAATTCCTATTAAACCAATGAATTTATACATCAAACGACTCCCACCACTAGTGCCTAAATTTTGTTCGGCCCAAGCAATAGTGCCAAAATTTTCCAAAAACCATGGCGTTTTTAGAATTAATAACGACCCCACTAAAACACAAATGATTCCAACAAAATAATTCATACTTATTTTTTTAAATTGGTGCGCGGAAGAGGATTTGAACCTCCAAGCTTTTGACGGCACAGGCACCTCAAGCCTGCGAGTTTACCAGTTTCTCCACCCGCGCAATTTTACTTTTATTTTAAATATTTTTCAACGCTTTTGCTATTTTTATCTTCTTTCTAGATAGGCTAATATTAGCATCTAAATACAATCTTTGCAACAGCTTCAGGGATTCAGTTTTGGCATATCTTACACTATAAATTGATCCGCTATTTGTTACGTGCCCCCTAATTTTCAACAACCTAGAAATTGTTTCTCGCAACCAAAACATGTATTTTTGGCTAGCTGAAATAAAATTAATATAAAACATGAAGCTTGCTTTCCATCTTGGGTCAAAATATGAATAAAAAGTTCCGTCTCCATCAAAATGACCACGTAAAAAATGAAAAAAATATTTGTCTGGAATTCTCAGATCTTTTATAGTCTTACTTTTATTTGGTGTTAACCCAATACCCAATAAAAATCTATAAAATATAACATCTCCTATTTGAACAACATAATACTTCTTTTCACTCACAGAACCACTAGATTTTTTACCAACATGATAAGAAATTTTTAAAGAGCGTTGAAAATTATCTATCATTTCCTCATCTTTCGAAGTAAAAGAGATATGACGACCATCTTTTGAAAGACTACCATCAGTTACCAATAACCCAATCGCATAAGCAAACTCTGCTGATCACTTAATTTTCACCCTCCCAAGTGATTTCATATTTTTAAAACTTTCTATTCCTACCGACTATCATGTCTATCTTACCATGAGCCAGTTTGATTTTTACTTTTATTTCTTTGGAAAATTTCCCATCGGCCTCAACAGTGAATGGTGAATCGGACACTATCTCCATTTCTTCAAAAGGAAATACGCTATAGTCTTCATATTTATAACCCCACCACCCCTTCTTTGTCAATGGTCGCAAAAACGCTTCTAATTTTCCATCTTGAGGATGCACGACTTGGTTGGATTTGTCATTTTTATCCTTTTTCCAATAATACGGTTGCAAATTACAAACCACCACCTCCATTTTATCATTGGTAGTTACCGAAAATTTTTCATCATAAATAACTTTTAACTTACCCGGCAAGATATGTAACTGAGAAACAAAATATCTATTATTCATCCAACCAACATCCAGACTTTCCTTGCGTCGCTTGGATAAAACATCGCATGCTTCGATACCATTTGATATCCCCAACACCTCAGAAATTGTATTGTCTGTACCAATTGGCAAAAATCCAAAAGTACATTCACAAGTAGCGGCTCGCGATAGTACATACCCAAAAGTCGCATCATTACCAACTATTACTATTGTTTTGGCTCCGCGCCGAATTTCATCGTCAATTATCTGTTTTGGATCAATAAAATTATTTAAGCGCAAAATCTTTCCGGCAATTCCATAATCTGTCAGACGCACTTCCACCGCTTTGATTATTGAATCATACTTTTTCTGTCGCAAAAAATTGTCATAAAGATAAACATACATACAATGCTGCCATTTTAAATTGCCCAAGCAACTTTTCTATTCTCCAACTTCAACCGCCTCTTCAGAACGACGCGAAGTACGTGGTTTGATATTTTTGACTTCAGCACCCTCAATACCAGGCATAGAGACCTTACCAAACAACAAAGCTCCCGGTTCTACCGACAAAACTCTTGCTTCAATATCACCCAATACTTTGGCTGTCGAAGTGAGCTCGATTGTTTCTTTAACTTTTAAATTTCCTTTTACCTCACCGGAAATTTTTGCATTACCAGCTCGGACATTGGCCATAATCTTGGCTCCAACTTCTACAAATAAAAATCTACTGGTATGAACACTACCAGATACTGTACCTTTGACAATAATATTGCCTTCGGAAGCAAAGTCACCTTCTACATTCACCGAAGGACCAACCACAGTCTCGACTTCATCCACTCGTTCAGTCACAGCTGGTGTTTCGTATTGATCTACATCTTCTTCGACAACGTTTTTTGGAGTGGATTTTTGAAAAATCATAAAAATTAAAATTAAAATTTATTACTTTTATTTTACAATATTTAATGAAAAAAAACAACTATGCATTATTTGGTTACTTCAACTTTAACAATCTCAGCTTCATCGGCAACTACTACAGGTTTTAACGGCAACCAAAAACCAAACTCACTTCCTTTTCCAAGTCCCGGACTATGCGCCCAGACTTTACCGCCATGCGCTTCAATAAATTTCTTACAAACATACAATCCCAAACCTGTTCCGGTAACATTGGTATTTTTAATATTTTCGCCACGATAAAATTTCTGGAAGAAATTGGCTTCGTCTACTTTTTCAAAACCAAAACCGCCATCTTTGACGGTCATTTTGATACCACCTTCATCATTACTTACATTTATCTCAACCGCTCCTGTCTCGGTATATTTGATGGCATTATCCACAAAATTAAACGCTACGTGACGAATTTTTTCTTCATCACCAGATAAGTTGAAGGGGATTTTATTTGTCCATTCCAATTTTAATCCTTTATCTTCTGCGCGTTTTTTCAATTCAAAAACTACTCCTTTAACCATATGAGCCAGATCAAAATTCGCAAAATTATATTTGGCTCTGCCCTGTTCAATACGCGAAATATTCAAAAATTCATCTATCAATTTTATCAAGTGCTCGTTGCTTTCGTCCATGTTGTTCAAAATATCGACTGTATCTTTGGTTACTTTTCCATAACCACCGTCTTTAATTAATTCTATATAACCCTTCAAGATTGAACAAGGAGTACGAAGTTGATGAGAAGCAATGGATAAAAATTCAGTTTTTTGACGATCCAATTCTTGGAGACGCAAATTCGCTGTTGTCAGTTCTTCGGTCATTTTTTGTAATTTCTCACGCTGAGTGATTTCATTGCGAACACTTTTTATTAGGAGAATACTAAAAAATAATACTAAAATAAAAACGACCACTCTAAAAATAATACTCCAAAGATCTTTGGTAATCACTACATCCAAAAAAGTTACAACTGCCAAAGCGAACATTAATAATTCGGTCGCCACCACCTTGGTATTCAATAAACCGTGCTTGATTATGGCGTACGCGGTAAATAAAATAAACGGTAAAATAAAAACCATTCCATAAGGAATATACTGCGGTTTCCCAAAAACTGACGGCAAAAGAAAATTGAACGTTAGCAACAAAGCAAATGTCAAAACTGTTCCAGTCAAAATTAAATTTAATTGAATTTTTTGTTGCTTATCTGCTTTTAATATTTTTCTAATCAAAACAACTAGAGCGCCAACCACAAAACCAAACACTGCAATACCAAACAAAGCCATACCTGGACCATTGGAAATTTTACCAATTCGTCCATCCGGAAGATAATCAATAATTTGTCCTAAAGCTAGAGGAGTCAATGCTACCACCGAAGCAACCATTCCTAAAGGACGAATAAAGAATCTATAAAATTTACTAAAAACTACCGATTCATTTGGATAAACATAAAAAAACTGAAAAATACCAAAGGCATGCCAGACAGCAAAATAAAGGGTTAATCTGGTTAAAAACAAGGAAACCAATGGTTCGCGTGTTTGATAATTAAAATAATTTATCCATCCCCAAGCAACTGTAATCCAAGCAAAAAATAAAAAAGCTTGATTGGTTACACTTTTTCGATTATTAAAATACACCACAAAACTCAAAATACCAATACTGGCGGTAGTCAAACCAACAGTCAAAAGATCTAAATTGGTACCAATAAATGTCATGTTTGGAAAAATGTTTTACTCAAAAATGATGTTTGGTTCTAAACGCGAAGATCGTCCACTAGGATCACCGCCACTGCCAATTCGAAACGGTATTGCGATAGTTTCATCTGTTATCCCAAATACTTGTTTAATTTGTTCAAATGAATCTCCAATTAATTTTATATGTTCTGCATTCAAAACTTCATTCGTATTATCCAAAACTCTCATCATCAAATATGAAATCCCCGTTATTGGATGGAAACTCAACCCCAATTTTCCAGCTTTTAGCCACAACCGCTCCATCAAACGTCCAGCCAAAATAAATTCTTCCGGCGTTCCCAAAGATGATACTGTTATCAATCCGACTACTGAACCTGATGAGTACCCCACTGCATTTTGTTTGGCGATAAATTTGGAAATACCAATTTTATTTAACAGAACCGCTCTTTTCCAATTGCTCAAAATTTTAAAAATTAATACGGCTGGTGGCGGCAACTCCATTGTTTTTAAATACAAGCCATTTTTATGTTCTAATTCTTCTTTTTCTGTCCAACGAACATCTCTAAAAAAATAATTATGTAGGTGTTCGTTTTCCAACATCACTGTTTCATTTTGACTAACTGCCGTACCAAATATTTTCTTTTTCTCCGGATCATCAACTAAATATATCTTACCTCCACCAATTTCTTGCACAGTATCTAATAAATTTTTTTTCTGATCACTGGTCAACAGGGTGTCGCTATATTTTTTACGATTGATTGAACGTTTTGAAATCGATGAATAGAGAATATCTTTATCTACGACATCTTTTTTCAAAGTTAACCGTGAAATAAAACTAGGATTAGTTGCATCCGGAAACAAATCCACCTTCGTAGTGTAACCAAACTCCGCCGCCGCAATAATCATGTTCTCCAGCAAAGCGCCATGCGCCACATGTGAGCCGCGTTGTTTATAATTAAAAATTGGATTATCTTTTTCCGGTAAATTGTATGACTCAATTATATCACCTTTTACTCGAAATCGCCACGGTTGAGAATTATCCCCAGACGGAGCACAAACACCAGCGGAAATTATTTTTTTTATAATATCTATTTTAACATCATTTTCTTCAAGACCGATAGCTTGTAAAAATTTGATTCGCTGATCAGCGCGTTGTTTTGTTGGTTCATCCAAATTATAATCCGGATCAAAAATAGCATCCAGATTAACTTCCATTTTACCTTCACACACTTTATTGCCAACTAATAATCTTTTTACGATATAAGCAATAGCTACTCCGGCCAAAGAAGCGGCATCACCGGTTTGTGGCCAAGAATAGATGCTTTTTCCTACTTCCAACAAAGATTCTTGCATTCTAGAGGTAATCAATTTTGAACCGGCAATTTTGGTAGCCAAGCGTGGCATTTCAGTGGGCGGAATTTTTAAAAATTCTTCCAGAGTTAAATCCCCGGCCACACCGTTAAATATTTTTAAATCAGAATGCAAATCATAGCGTTCCACATCGACAATGACATTATCCCCATTGTCAGTAGCCATCAAAACTGGAATTTTTAATTTTTTTGCTTCCAAACGTAAATGTATTTTCATCGCCAAATTGTCCACTTCCTCAACCAACACATCAGCGCCGGATAAAAATTCGACAATATTTGAATCATTCACCCCTTTGTCATACGCTAAAATTTCAGCATACGGATTGATTTGGTAAATTTGACGAGTTATTAAAAAACATTTACTCTCTCCAATTTGCGTCACATCCGCTCTAATACGATTGAGGTTTGATCCAGAAATTGTATCTGGATCGGCCAAACGCCATTTTTTGACCATACCCATTATCGCCATGGTAAGCGCCGGATGACTACCGACACTTAGACCGGCAATCGCAACGGACGAATTATAAATTTTTT
>JAVHOZ010000083.1:0-7983 GCA_036170335.1 Candidatus Magasanikiibacteriota bacterium
TAATTAAAGCGTATTTGGTTTCTTGCGCAGTTTTGTTTAATACTTTGTGCATCCGTATTAACTTGGATTTTCTCTCAGATTGTACAGATAGAGCAAACTTTTGTTTGCTAAATATCACACTATCACTTTCCCAATCACTGTACCACACTCTTGCACCAACGACCTCTGGTCGTTGGTGAATAGAAATTCGCTCAGTTATGGGTAATTTACGGTCTTTTCGTTCATGTCTTTTTTGTCTTTTGTGTTTGGCTTGTCTTAAATATTTATACCAGCCTTCATATTTTCAGTCTTTGTTATATATGTAGTGGTAAATACTTTCGTGGCTAATGGTTTGGCCTAACAGTTGTATTGGCCGGTCGTCTTTGAGACGACCAGCGATAACATCTGGACTCCACTCTTTTATTAAACCTTGGGCAACGTATTCTTTTAACTCTGGATATTTATCTAATTTACCTTTGTGTTGTTTGTGTTTTCTTTTTTCAAACAATCTTTGGGCGGTGTCCGCTCGATACTTACTTCGTATTCCAGAACCATTTCTAGCTATCTCGCGACTTAGTATGGTATGCGCTCGGCGCATACTTTTGCCAATATCTCGCAGGCTTAATTGGCTTCTGAGCCAATATTCCAGCATTTGACGGTCGTACAAGTTCTAACCTTGCTATACAAAATCATGTTTTTGATATATAATTTCTAACGAATGATAAGAACGAAATCAGCCCTGTAGTTTATGTAATGAGCAAAGTTGTTTTAAAGGATTAATCATCGTTTTTTCGCTAAAACAAGCCATATTCTTATATAATGGCCATGTAATAATTATGAAAAATTGGGAGAAAAAAGCCTTAGACTGGCTAGAAAAAAGTCTAAAGCCGTTTCCACAAGAATTGAATGAGATTGACTGGAAATTAGGACTTTCAGAAAAAACAGAGAAACTATCACAACATATTTCTGCTTTTGCCAATTATAAGGGCGGAGGTTTTTTAGTATTTGGAATTGATAACGGCAAAATTATAGGAATCGACAATGAAGAATGTGAGCGTATTTTAAAAACACTAGGTAATATAGCGAGGCAAAATTTAATTCCACCTATTTTATTAGATCATACTGTAGTAGAGTACCAGACTAAAAATATATTATTTGTAAAAATAGACGAAGCGAAAGAAAAGCCAGTTCATTTGAGAAATGGATCTATATATGATTCATACATAAGATCAGCTGGACAAACTCGAAGATTAGAAAAAACCGAGGTGGCAAGTTTAATATCTATGTCACAGGGATTGAGATTTGAAGATGGGGTTGCAATGATAGGATTAACTGCCGAGGACATACTAAAATTAATTGATTTTATAGCCTATTTTGATTTAGTGGAAAGAGTATTGCCGAATGGAAACGAAGCAATTATAGATGTTCTATGTTCTGAAAAATTAGTTAGGGAAAATGGAGGATTATTTGATATAACAAATTTAGGAGCAATTCTTTTTGCCAAAAATATTGAGGAATTTGATAATTTAAAACGCAAAGCTGTTCGAGTTATTATTTATGATGGAAAAGACCGCCTTAAAACCATTAAGGAATTGGATGGTAAAAAAGGATATGCGTCTGGTTTTGAATCATTGATTGATTTTGTCAATAATCTTTTGCCGACAAATGAGGTGATCAAAACGGCATTACGTGCGGATGTTAAGATGTACCCAGAGATTGCTATTAGAGAATTGGTAGCAAATGCATTGATTCACCAGGATTTTTACATTACAGGAACTGGTCCAATGATTGAAATATTTACTGATAGGATAGAAATTTCTAATCCAGGGCAGCCATTAATAGACACCTTGCGACTTTTGGACGCTCCACCACAATCAAGAAATGAAAAATTGGCTAGTATTATGCGTAGGTTCAAGGTGTGTGAGGAAAGAGGAAGCGGAATTGATAAGGTTGTTTCTCAAACCGAATTTTTTCAATTACCTGCTCCGAATTTTATTAAAACGGATAACCATTTTAAAGCGATATTGTTTTCTCATAAAAAACTCTCTCAAATGAGTAAGGAAGATAAGGCTAGAGCATGTTATCTGCACTGTTGTTTGAAATATGTTGCAGGTGGAAAAATGAACAATACTTCTCTTAGAGAACGGTTCCAAATTGAAGAAAAAAATTATCCAATTGCGTCTGGAATAATTAGTGATACTGTTGAAGTTGGTTTAGTGAAACCTTTTGATATTAATAATAAATCCAAACGCTATATCTCGTATGTTCCATTTTGGGCTTAGTTGGTTTTATTTGAGACTTCGTTTCGCGTAAATGTATTCTATTAAGATATGGACAAAAAATTATCAGAACACATCTATTTTGCTCTGGTGATAACGGATTTTGACTACATTGCTGTGCGTCACTTAATGGCTGGTGCTTTGTTTCCATCGGCTGGCTCTCTTGCAAACGTTGTAATGGATAGATACATAAAAATAGCACTTATGTCTGCTGGTAGGAATGATTTGATTGACGTAATTAAAAAATATCTTTGTTTGGTAATAGTAAAAAAATTGATTGGCGCAACACAAAGTATTCCGAATTAACAAAAATTAGACAGGTAAGAAACGAAACTGTTGGACATCCAATCAAGACAGAACGAAGAGGTGGAAACTCCTCGTATATCAATGACGAGATTACTTCTTGTACGATTGACCGCTCTTCTTTGACCAAAGACGGCTTCCGGTATATGCTATGGATGCACTCAAGAACAGAAAGCAAAATAATAAAGAAAATTAGAAAAGGGTTAGAAGATCGTTACGGCAAATTTGGCGAAACTCTAAGAATCCCTGGAACCGAAGAAGTTATCAAGAAATTGGACTTTGTATTTTCTAAAATTGAAACTTTTAAAAATACTAGAAAATTTGAAAATTACGAGCTGAAAGTTTACATTGACGCCTTAGATACAGGGCTAAACAAATTAAAAACACACCTTGTAGAGACCGATGATGAGTTTGAAATTTAATCACTTTCATAGTATAATTTTAAAAAATTTCAGTTCTAATACCGTCAATCACACACCGCCAATTTTTTTATCTATGTCCAAACCGGTAAATATCGAACCAGAATGGGCAACTATGTTACAGGGTTGTTTTTCTTCCGAAAGTTTTCAACAACTGACGGATTTTGTGCGTAAAGAATATATTCAAAAGTCTATTTACCCCAAACCGCAAGATATTTTTAAAGCGTTTTGGTTGACACCGTTTTTCGATGTTCAGGTAGTGATTTTAGGTCAAGATCCTTATCACGGCACAAATCAGGCGCACGGCCTGAGTTTTTCTGTGCCGGAAAATATAAAAGTTCCACCGTCACTGCAAAATATTTATAAAGAGATACAAGCTGATTTGGAAATAAAAAAAGATTTTAACATTGGAAATTTGGAATCGTGGGCCAAACAAGGAGTTTTACTTCTGAATGCTATTTTAACGGTGGTCGCTAATCAACCAGCTTCACACCGGGAGAAAGGTTGGGAGGATTTTACCGACACAGTCATAAAAACAATTTCGGACAAAAGAGAAAATGTTGTTTTTATGCTTTGGGGGAATTTTGCCAAAAGCAAAAAGATGTTTATTGATACTAACAAACATCTTGTATTAGAAGCCCCGCACCCTTCACCATTTTCAGCTTATTCCGGTTTTTTTGGGTGTAAGCATTTTTCCAAGTGTAACGAGTATTTATTGAAAAATGGCAAAAAAGAAATAAAATGGTAGGCTGTCTATTTTTTTGTAATATAACCTTGCTTCACCAAAAGTTCGGCGTTCAAAATTCCACCACCAGCGGCGCCACGAATAGTATTGTGGCTGAGTCCAACAAATTTGAAATCAAATAGTGGACATTCACGTAAACGCCCGATATTTACTGCCATACCATGTTCGCTGTCGCGATCTTTTTTTGGTTGGGGGCGATTGTCTTCGTCCAAATATATTATGGCTTGTTTTGGTGCGGTTGGTAAATCAAGTTTTTGTGGCACTGAAGCAAAAGATTTCCAGATTGATAATATTTTTTCTTTGGTTGGTTTTTTGCCTTCAAAAGATATGCTGACACAGGCGGTATGGCCATCGCTAACCGGCACGCGATTGCATTGAGCGGTAATTTTTAGATCATTTGCCAAAACAAATGATCCTTTTTTAATTGTTCCCAAAATTTTGAGTGGTTCTTTTTCTGTTTTTTCTTCTTCACCACCGATAAATGGTACTATATTATCTACCATATCTAGACTAGGTACACCAGGATAACCAGCCCCGGACACAGCTTGCATTGTGACGACTGATAACCGGTCGATTTTATATCCGGCTTTTCGTAAAGCGTAAACCGGCGTCAAAAAACTTTGGATACTGCAATTTGGTTTCACTGCTATAAAACCATTTTTCCAGCCACGTTTTTTTCTTTGAGTGTCAATCATTTTGGTATGGTCGGCATTTATTTCCGGAAGCAACATTGGCACGTCAGGTGTTGAGCGGTGAGCAGAGGCGCTAGAAATCACCGGCAATCCAGCGGACGCATAACTTTCTTCCAGTTGTTTTACTTTTTCTTTGTCAGACATTTCAACAGCGCAAAAAACAAAATCACAAGCACACGCGATTTTTTCGATATCATTGGCATCGACAACAATAAGTTCGCCAACTTTCTCCGGAATCGGTTCGGTCATGTGCCAGCGTCCTTTTACTGATTGGGCATAAGGAACTCCAGCTGATTGGGCTGATGCGGCCACACAAGTTACTTCAAACCACGGATGTTCTTTTAATAAAGAAATATATCTTTGTCCCACCATACCGGTGGCGCCGATAATACCAACACGAAACATATATAAATTATTTATGAATAAAAGTTTTGTGCATTATTTTTAATAAAGTTGTGAGATCATTTTTTGATACAACCATTCCTTCCATACGTCGGCAATTTGGATACGGATAGGCACCAACGATAGCTTGGTCATCGAAAGTGTTTAAGGTTTTGTTAAAGAGATTTATTTCTTTCCAGGTAAAGCTTCCGACAATCGTCACCATATGTACGGTTTCAACTTTAACTTGAGGAATTTCGGTTTTTACTTCGTTTGTTAGCTGAGATAAAAGACCGCTAGTATCTTCTACAGCCACATGCAGATAGGCGGGATCATTCCAAATTAATACTACGTTTATTTTGTGACGAGCGCACAAATGACTTATTTCAAATAATCTTTCATATCCGCGTGCCTCACCTTGACGCAAAGAAAATATAGTTAAATTCTTTTTGAAACTTACCATCTTCGCTCCCGGTTTTATTTTTTTGGAATCACGAACGGTTGTTTTGTCTTTTGAATTCATCAATGAGGCAATTTCCGCCACAATTTTATATTGGCGCAAATAACGCACAGCTTTTCCTTGAATAATTTTCCCAGCTTCTTCGATTTCATCATAACTCAAAAAAGGAATAGTGATCGCCTTTGGCATGAGTCTGGGATCGGCCGAATATACCGCGCCAACATCTTTCCATAAAACTACTTTTTGAGCACGTAGAGCCGCTCCGACAAAACAAGCAGTGGTATCAGTACCACCTCTTCCCAAGAGAGTGACCTTTCCGTCTGTGGTTGTTCCGGTAAAACCGGCTATTACCGGTATGACTTTGACACCAGTTATATATTTTTGTAAATTCTTTTCTGATTCTGGATATATGATATTGGCATCTTTGACTACATTGTCAGTAATTACCGGTATATTTTCAGCAAAAATTGCTACAGATTTGAGGTTATTAAGAGAGAAAAATTCAGACGCACACACGGCCGAAATTTTTTCTCCATAAGCGATTATTTTGGCTTCAAGTTCAATCGAAGCGCTGTTATTTAAAAAATTTTTTAGGTCGTTTGATAATAATACAAGCAATTTATCGATATTATTAGATATCTGAGATTCGATTTCCGCTGGCACACCGATAGATTGAAATAATTTGAGATGCATCGCTTTCAAACGAGCAATAATTTTTTTAATATCATTTATTGACACTTTATCCTTTGTTGGTTTAGAAAAATTGTTTAAAAATGTAATTAAAGTATCCGTCACATCTTTGACAGCCGACACGACTACTATTGGACAAAAACCAAGATGAATTTGTTTTGACAGTTCACGTTTTACCAGAGGCAAAAGTTCCGGTACCATGATGCCACCACCAACTTTGTTTACAATATATTTTTTTAACATAAACAGATTTTTTATACAGAATAATGCTATCACAAAGTTTGATAACTTACAACAGAATTTATTGACATTACCGCTAGGCGTGTGCTAAATTACAATTAGCAATTATATTTTTAAAATAAAAAAATATGAATAAAATTATTATCCTCGGTGCCGGTGGTGTGGCAAAAGTGACTGCTGTCAAATGTGCGCAGCAGCCAGAAGTTTTTCATGAAATTGTGATGGCCAGTCGAACGCTGGAAAAATGTGATCGCATTGCCGAATATGCCAAACGACTAACTGGACAAACTATTCAGACGGATACAGTGAATATTGATTTAAATGATAAAACCAGTTTGGTACAGCTGTTAGCAAAACACCGACCCCAAGTTTGTATCAATTTGGTTGATCCTTATTATGATCTAGTAGTAATGGAAGCTTGTCTTGAAGCAAAAGTAAACTATGTGGATACCGCCAACTATGAGCCAATCGATGAAGCTCGTTTGCGCTATGATGAGCAATGGGCAATGAGCGACAAATTCAAGGAAGCTGGTCTTTTGGCTGTACTGGGCTGTGGTTTTGATCCGGGAGTGACTCAGGCGATGACCGCTTATGCGGCTAAAAAATATTTTAATGAATTGCACGAACTGCATATTATGGATTGCAATGCTGGCAATCATGGACATGTGTTTGCCACAAATTTCAGTCCAGAAATAAATATTCGTGAGGTAGCCGCTCCGGCTCGTTATTGGAAAGATGGAAAATGGGTAGAAGTAGAATCAATTATCAATCCTCTCGAATCACGTCAAAATTATCATTTTGAATTTAATTATCCAGAAATCGGGCCAAAAGATACTTATCTGCTATTTCATGAGGAGTTGCAATCTTTGGTCAAAAATTTTCCAACTCTCAAATATGCCACTTTTGGTATGACCTTTGGTCAACAATATCTAACTCATTTACGTGTTTTGCAAAATGTTGGTATGACGCGTATTGATAAAGTAAATTATGGCGATTGTGAAGTAGTGCCAATAAAATTCTTGGAAAAATTATTGCCTGATCCGAGCTCACTCGCCAAAAATTATACCGGAAAAACCAATATTGGCTGTGTAATAAAAGGTTTGGATAAAAATAATCAACCAAAATCATATTACATATATAATATTTGTGATCATGCACAGTGTTACAAAGAAACTGAATCTCAAGGTATTTCTTTTACCGCTGGCGTACCAGCAATGACTGGCGCCAAAATGATTTTGACTGGGCAGTGGAAAGGTGAAGGGGTTTTTAATGTCGAACAGATGAACCCGGATCCATTTATGCAAGCATTGATGACCGACGGATTGCCTTGGGTAGAGGTGTTCGACCAAGATGTGCCGGAAGTAAAATGGTAGAAATATTTTATGCAAAATAAATATAAATTTCCAGAATCATATTTTACTTTTCCTTCGCAGGTTACGCTCAAACATCTCCAAGATGTAGAAAAACAAACTGTGGATATTCAAACGCCAGCTTACGTAATTGACGAAGCGGTACTTGAAGAAAATTTAAATATTCTAAAAAAAGTAAAAGATCAAACTGGTTGTAAAATATTATTAGCGCTCAAAGCTTTTTCTTTGCGTGCTTCATTTCCTTTGATTGGAAAATATTTAGATGGGGTTTGCGCCAGTGGTGTTTTTGAAGCGCGTCTTGGACGTGAAGATTTTAAAAAAGAAGTGCATACTTTTTCTCCAGCCTTTAGTGATAAAGATATTAAAGATGTCATCAAAAATTCCGATGTCGTGATTTTTAATTCTTTTTCTCAATTGCGTACTTT
>JAVHOZ010000084.1:0-3220 GCA_036170335.1 Candidatus Magasanikiibacteriota bacterium
TTAGCGGTTTTTTGGCGCCATATTTTTTGCGAATAGACATCAACCCCGGCATTTCCTTCTGTGCAATTTCTATTTCTTTTCTGCCCCAAGCTGCCAAACTAATATCTTTTACTTTATACTCATGTTTCATAATTTTTTTACACTGTCATTCCCGTGAAAACGGGAATCTAATTAATAAATTAAAAAACTAATTTTTCACCAAACGCTTTTTCATAACGCTGACAAAATTCTTCTTTGGTAAATTTGTGTTCTTGTGTGCCATAAGTTTCAATCGCATAACTAGCCGCAACCGCACCCATCTGCGCGCATTTTTTCCAGTTCAAACCTTTTTCATATCCCACAAAAAACCCCGCGCGATATGAATCCCCAGCACCAGTTGGATCATCAAAAGATAGTGGCGCACAAACACCGGCCGAAATAGTTTCGCCATCGGCAGTTTTGACAATTGATCCACGCTCGCCCAAAGTAGTTATCAAAACATTGGTATTTTTTAAAATTTCTTCTTCACTCCAACCGGTTCGCTCTTGCAATAATTTTATTTCATAATCATTGCCAATCACAAACTCCGATTGACTGATCATTTTCTTTAATTCAATTTCCGAAAAAGCGGTCATCTGCTGACCGGGATCAAAAATTACTTTAACTCCCATTTCTTTACATTCTTTTACATGTTGTATCATCACTTCTTTATCGGTTGGAGAAATAATCGCTAAATCAAATTTTTCTTTTACAAAATCACGAAGATTGTTGTCCTTGGCCATAGCCAAAGGACCGCCAAAAAAGGCCGTAATCTGATTGTCGTCCGCGTCGGTAGTAATATAGGCCGAAGCAGTTACTCTTTTTTTATCGGACAAAATATAATCTGTTTTTAGACCAGACTCTTTCATAAATTTCAAATAATCGCGCCCGTCTTTTCCTAATACCGACAACAACAATGGTTCTCCACCAAGCATTTTTATCGTGAAGGCAATATTTCCTGCTGTACCTCCCCAGCTGCGTTCCAATTTGTCCACCATAAAGCAGACATTCAAAATATGAATCTGCTCTGGCATAATATGATTTTTAAAACTGTCTGGAAAGTTCATGATGTGGTCATAAACCAACGACCCGGATACCAAAATTGCCATATTAAATGGTTAATATTTTACATCTGCAATATTATCAAAAAAAATATGTTTTGTCTATTCCACTCTCTTGCCACAAATAATTTTAAATTATATACTGAATTGGCAATACTATGACCAAAAAATATCAATTACAAATTATTCGTGGTCAAGTTTTGGCTGGCCAAAATCTAGGCAGTCAAACCGGTGCCAACACCGCCAATTTGGATATATCTTTGGCTAAAAATTTACCAAAAGGACTATACACTTGCATGGTAAATTGGCAAAACCGACAACATCCGAGTCTGTTATACTATGGTCACAATTCACTTAGCCAAACAGATTGTCTGGAGGTCCATATTTTAAATTTTTCTCAAAATATATACGGACAAAAAATAGAAATAATTGTAAAAAAATTTATCCGCCCCGAAATAAAATTTAACACTTTGGAAGAACTAAAGAATCAAATCAAAAAAGATTTAACAAAAGCTAAAAAATTATTTTAAGAAAAAACTATGCGCTTTCTTCATCCTGAAAATGAACACTTGGAACTTACCTATGAAGATGTTTTTTTAATGCCTCAATATTCAGATATCTGCTCCCGCATGGAAGTAAATGTATCTCCAGCTGGAAACCTCGGTACAATCCCGCTAGTAGTGGCCAATATGAACGCCGTCGCTGGACGTCGTATGGCTGAGACTGTCGCTCGTCGTGGTGGTATTGTTGTGATGCCTCAAGATATGAATTGGGAAAGAATCGCGCGTAATGTTCATTATATTAAACAATGTCATCCCATATTTGAAACTGCGATTGTGTTGGGCGAAGAAGAAACCGTTCAAACTGGTTTAAATTTGATTAGTAAGCGTCCTCACAAAGCGGTAATTGTAGTAAACAAAGAACAAAAACCGGTCGGTATTTTTACTGAAAAAGAAGCGCAATATCACGATCGCCACAATACCCTTAAACAAGTTATGCGTACCGATCTGATCACCATCCCCTCGAACACCTCTCCTCAGGATGCCTATATTATTTTAGAAAAAAATCGCATTTCACTGGCGCCGGTTATTTATCCGGATGGAATTTTGGCTGGGGCAATTACCAAAAAAGGATCGGTGCGTTCCACACTATACCAACCTGCTCAAAACAGCAGTGGCCAATTACTTACATCCGTCGCTATTGGAATAAATAAAAAATTAGAAGAAACATTGGGCTTTCTCATGACCATTGGCGTAGATATTATTGTGATTGACACTGCCCACGGCCATCAAGAAAAAATGATTCAGGCAATAAAAACTGTGCGTAATATTATTGGACCAACCAAACCATTGGTCGCCGGCAATATTGTTACACCGGAAGCCACTCGTGATTTTATTGAAGCTGGTGCCTCGATTGTGAAGGTGGGTATTGGTCCAGGGGCAATGTGTACGACTCGCATGATGACTGGAGTTGGTCGCCCACAATTTTCAGCTGTCCTAGAATGTTCTCAAATGGCTCGAGCCCTAGGTGGAAGTGTTTGGGCAGATGGTGGAGTACGACACCCTCGTGACGCCGCTCTCGCTTTGGCGGCTGGAGCTAGCCATGTGATGATAGGGTCTTGGTTATCTGGAACATATGAAAGTGTAGGAGATATGCAATATGATGAAACCGGCCGTCTTTACAAAGAAAACTTTGGCATGGCGTCTGGTCGAGCAGTTGTGGATCGCACTAGTGCCACGGCTATTTTTGAACAAGCTCGTAAAAAATATTTTCAAGAAGGAATAAGCAACTCTAGAATGTATCTCAAAAAAGGAGAAGAAAGTGCTGAGGATATTATCGACAAAATTATTGCCGGAGTGCGAAGTTCGTGTGCCTATGCTGGAGCCAGATCACTAGAAGAGTTTTATCAAAAAGCAATCGTTGGTGTTCAAACCCAAGCCGGGTACAACGAGGGCAAACCATTGCATGAGGGTTGGTAACACATCTTTGTGGCCTCCACAATTGACAAAAATCAAAAAAAGTATTAGTATAGTTAAGTTCTCATTTTTTAAAATACTTCTAAAAACACTATGCCAAATAAAGCTAATGCTAAAAAAGCTCTACGTCAAACAATAAAACGTGCTGCCTTAAACAAAAATCGC
>JAVHOZ010000084.1:3230-7980 GCA_036170335.1 Candidatus Magasanikiibacteriota bacterium
ATAACAAAAAACCGATAAACGCGACGGTGAAATCCGCCACCGTCGATGAGGCTAAAAAAATGGTTATTGCCGCTCAAAAAGCTTTAGACAAAGCGGCTAGACACGGTACTATCAAAAAAAATACCGCTGCCCGCAAATTGTCCAGATTGATGAAAAAAATCAACAAACTTGCTAAATAATCCACAAATAAGCTATAATAATCTCGACTAACTGTCGAGATTTTGTTTATCTAAAAAAAATATTATGGCAGACAAACGACCTGATTTTAGCCGTACCAGAATCATGGACAGAATTGAGGTGGAAAGCACAGCCTTCAACGCCATGGTCGAACACCGTTTACAACGTGCATTAACAAAAATATTAACATTAAAATATCCAAATTTAACAGCTGCTGAAATACCGGTTTTTATAGAACAAGTAGATCAAAACACAAAAGATTTAATGCAAAAACAAATTATACAAGACGAGGGTGAATTTTTGCGCCATGTAGCCAATTTACAAGAAGAAAATGCCATGATGAAACGCGATTCCAACACTCACTCTCTTACCAATTTAGCCAATCGCAAACAAGCTACTACTACCTTTGAACTTGCCAGAAAACAATCTGATTTTTTGGCTGGAAAAAATAATTTGGTACTAGTACGTTTTGACTTGGATGGTTTTAAAAGAATAAATGATAATTTTGGACATCACGCTGGAGATGAAACTTTGAAAAATGTGGCTGACAATCTAAGATTGGCATTGGCCAGATTAAGACCGACTGATTTGCCAATACATTTTTCTGGTGATGAATTTGGAATAATTCTTACTGACATTAATCTGGGAAAAAATTCAGATGGTTCAAATAAAACTATCACAGAAACAGTAGAGATGATAATTTCAAGACTAATATCCGAAATTGAAAAAATTGAACTTCCAAATGGTAAAAAACTTACCGCCAGCGCTGGATTTAAAATAATCTCTAAAAATAGCACTGGTGATTTTGATTTTTTAGACAACCAAGCAGATGCTGCCGCTACCATTGCCAAGGGTTGCAAATTTATCCCTGGATTAGAACAAGGCAGCACTCGTATCGCTAATTACGATGAACCAAAAGAAAACTTTTTAAAGAGAAAAAACATTTCTCCTGAACAATTTAACGACAGCAAAACACTTGGTGATTTTACACGAACTGTAAATAATCAATTCCCTACCGAAGAATTTCCTGATGGTGTGCCAGAAGATGTTTTGAGGCTTACAGAACAACTAGCGAGAGCTATTTCAAAAGCCAAAATAAGAAGCTCTTAGTCCGTTTGATTAAATAGACTGGATCAACAAATCCAACATCAACCCCAAATCCGCCTGTCCGGTTTTTGCCTTAAAATCCATTTTTAACAACTGATCATAAATATTGGTCAGTTGTTTTTTATTATATTTTTTTACCAAAGATAAATTTTTCTTTACTACAAACGGATGCAAACCAAGTACTCTGGACATAGCTTCACTAGAAACACTTTCTTGTTGTTCAAACGCACTTCTCATTTGTAATAATATCCGAAATTGCCAAACAATCAGGCCAAATAA
Organism: Candidatus Magasanikiibacteriota bacterium; assembly: GCA_036170335.1. Taxonomy (GTDB): domain Bacteria; phylum Patescibacteriota; class Patescibacteriia; order Magasanikbacterales; family GWA2-37-8; genus CAIOJG01. The sequence continues at coordinate 4,794 of JAVHOZ010000084.1, forward strand.
TTTAAAATCATCTTCACCCAGACGACGCTGTTCGGTCATTAATTTGTAAGCCTGTTTTTTATTACCCAATACAATCGCCTCTACCATATTAAAAACATTGCCATCCACTTTTTCATCCAAAAATAAATTTATATCCGCTACTTGAATTTCTTTATCTTTCCCATACGCCACCAACTGATCCAAAAGTGAATTCAAAAACCACATATCCCCCGCTATATTTTGTGCCAAATAATTTACCGCGACAGAGGATATTTTAACACCGCGTTTTTTGGATTCGCTAGCAATAAAATTAACCAGCTGTGACCCAACCAACAAAGAAAATTCTTGCGCATATTTTTCTTTAGATAACAACGCGTACAAATCTTTGATTTCTTTTACCTTACCAAGTTTTTCGCCTTGCCAAAAAATTGCGACATTGCTTTCCGGAAATTTATTATTTTTTATTCTGTCTATTAGTTGCTGTAAAAACTCTTTATCCGAGATGGATAAAATATTTTCTACCACTACTAATCTTTTTTCCGCCAAAAATGGTGTAGCCAAAATTTCGCTGGTTATTTTCCCAGATTCACATTTTTGCGCATCCAAAAACACCACATTATACCCCTGCGGATCTCGGGCTTTTTTGAATTTTTCTACTTGTTCTTGCAGATACTGTCGGCTTCGAAATGTATCTTCGCCGTAAATGTATATCACCATAGTAGGCTCATTGTAATACTTTTTGGCATTTACAGCAACTGTTTAAATTGTCATTGTATTTGTCATAATTTGACGATAAAATTCAGTGAATAAACAACAACTGGCACTGTCGCCAAATAAACATTTAATTTAAAATGATATAAGCCAGATGAAAATCGTCAGATTTTCATCTCACTTTTGTCATTTTTTGTTGTTAAACTTCTGTTAGAGTATGTTTGGTGTCGTGTAATTTGTTTTTTTATCCACTCCACCCTTGTCTGGTTTTTAGGTAGCTGTTGCTGTCGCCAATCTCGGTAAAACTCTAATTGCCTTTTTTAAATTGTAAACCAAAGCTTCGGCGAAACACTGAAAAGTAACTTTTGCTTGTCCTCTGTATTTGGCTCTTTTCCTTTGTTTGGAAAATGTGCTTTCAAATGGCATACGAATGCCACTACGCCAGCGATCGAGATCGTAATTCTTTTGTTTGTTGTTATTTTTTATTAAGGTAGCTGGTATACAGTGGCTAGCTTTAATCCATTGATCACATTTTTTGTAGTCGTAGCCTTTATCCATAAACACCATTCCTTGGTTGGGAACAATATATTGTACTGCTTTGTAATCTGGAATGTTGGCTGGTGTTACAGCTATTTTACTAATTAAACCATACCGCATATCTACCGCATTATGTCGTTTGTAGCCAAACCAAATGTTAGTTTTACTTTTTGCTCCCCATTTGGCATTTTTGTCAGCGACATAACGGCTAACAATTGTGTTGTTTAATTTTTCTTTTTCATTGCTTCGTTTACTTTGTTAAATATTTCCGCCAATTTACTTGGACCAATACGTTTTCTTAATTTACCAAAGTAGGAGTGATCTGGAGTATTTTCCATTAAACCAAAACCACAGAACCACCGAACGACAATATTTTCTCTCATACTCCTTTCCATTTGTCGATCTGAATAATCTTCCCAAAATTGTATCAACAATGCTTTAAATCCTTTTTCAACTGCAATACCAGTTGTTCCTAATTCACTGTAACATCTGGAAAGTGAATTGGCTAACCCTACAAAGTCAAAGTGTTCGTTTAAATAGCGGAAAGCATGATCTTTGGGAACTAAATTATTAAATATATCCTCTTCTGTTGAAAGTAACATTCTGCTGGTTTTGTTAGCAGCTATATTGGTCATATTTTGCTTTAATTAGCTAAATTATGACTGTATTGTAACACAAATTTAGTTGTTTTTAAAGTGGATAATTTTATTCATTTGGCGACAGTGCCAAATGTGCAAACCAAGTATAACCAGTTCGGCCGCTACCCCTCCTGCCCCGTCCGCGATCCGAAGTTCCAAGCTTTTGTGGATCTCTGGAAAAAAGTGCGCTAGACACTTACAATACTAGCAGTGCGCCACACACACCAAAGTGACACTCCATTTTGTGTACAAATAGAACAAAAACCGGTTACAATTTGCAATCGGTTTTTTGTTTTTATTTTTCTTGCCGTAAAAAAATAGCAATGCTATACTTTATAAGGAAATTTTATTCAAAATTAATTTTATGTCAAACCAAATCACAATCATAGTTGGCTCACAATGGGGAGACGAGGGAAAAGGAAAAATAACTGATTTTTTGGCACCAACTACCGACTATGTAGTACGTTTTCATGGTGGCAATAACGCTGGCCACACCGTAGTGGTCGGAGAAAAAGTTTATAAATTACATCTTATACCATCTGGCATATTATCTCCTGGTACAGTTTCAGTGATTGGCAATGGAGTAGTCGTAGACCCAAAAGTATTGCTTGAAGAAATTGCTGGTTTAAAAAAAGATGGCATTACACCCTATTTAAAAATAAGCGAACGGGCTCACGTTATTATGCCATATCACATTGCCATGGATGGAGGTTTGAGTACTGAACAAGGAAAATTAGCCGCCGGCAGTACTGGTCGTGGAATCGCACCCGTTTATGCCGACAAAGCCTATCGCCACGGCATTCGTCTAGGCGATTTACTAGAACCAAAAATTTTTAAAGAAAAACTTGAAAAATCTTACTACTTCAACACTCAAATTATTACCAAAATATACCGCACACCATTCGATCGTACAATCGATGAAATTTATAACGAATATTTAGAGTATGGCCGACAACTTTCTTCGTATATTACCGACACTGAACTAGAACTTTACAATGCCTATGCTCAAGGCAAAAAAATATTATTCGAAGGCGCTCAAGGAATGTCTCTAGATCCAGATCATGGTATGTATCCCCACGGAACTAGTTCAAATAATATTGCTGGATATGCTGAGGTTGGTTCAGGAGTAGGATTAAATTGCAAATCAAGAATTATTGGCATCATGAAAGCCTATGTCAGTCGCGTCGGCAACAGTCCGTTCATTACTGAGCTTTTAGACGACACCGGAGATTATTTAAGAGAAAAAGGAAAAGAATACGGCACTACTACCGGAAGACCAAGACGAATTGGTTGGTTAGATTTAGTACAAATCAGACAATCGG
>JAVHOZ010000085.1:0-29772 GCA_036170335.1 Candidatus Magasanikiibacteriota bacterium
TAATATTGCGAGTGAAATAAATACAAATATTGCAACTTTTCCTACTAGTACTGGAAAAATAATGTTTAAAGCATTTTTATCTAGCGACGGCAGTCAGCAGATAATACTGGATAATGTACGGGTGGGTTGGGGAGAGAATGTTGAAAGCGGTTATGTTACTACTGGGAACTTTTTATCTTCGGCTTTTGATATGAGCAGTGTTTCACCGGTACAAATTTTAGCTTGGGATCAAAATATAAGTGGTTGTGGTTCATGCAGTGTTAAGTTGCAATTGCGCACTGCTCCAAATAATGGTGGGTCTCCAGGGGTTTGGACAAGTTGGTATGGAGCTAGTGGAGTGGATACATATTTTATAAATCATCTTGGAACTTTATTGCCCACGTTATTAAACGGAAATCAATGGGTGCAATATCGGGCAGAGTTAGCCGGCGATGGTGTTGGCACGCCGATTTTACAAGAGGTGGGAGTTAATTATAAATAATTTTTGAGACATGAAATTTTTTAGTCCAAAAAACAAAAATGGTTTTACACTGATTGAAACAGTTATTTATGTGGCTATTACTGCTGGTTTGCTTGTTGCGCTCACCAGTTTTATTTTAGCCATATCCGGATCCAGAAATAAATCATTTTCACAACAAGAAGTAAATGTCAATGCTCGTTTAGCTCTAAATATTATTAGTAATAAAATAAAATCTGCCAATGGAGTAAATTTTGCAACTTCAACTTTTGGTATTCATCCAGGTGTGTTATCTCTTTCGATGGCTAGCAGTACCTTGAACCCGACAGTTTTTGCTTTGGATGGTAGTGGTCGGTTGGCATTGACCGAAGGAACTAGTGCTGTTAAATTTATCACTAGTCCACAAATAAAAATTACTAATTTAGTTTTTACCAATCTGACGGCTGATGGAAGCCATGTTAATGTAGGAATCAATTTAGATTTTTCGTATGTTAGTAGTTCAAACATTGGTTTTGATTTTTCTAACAATTTACAAACAGCAGTCAGTTTACGTCAGTGATATTTATGAAAAATAATAAAATAAAAATATCGAAAGATAAGCGTGGAATTGCTGCTCTGATTGTTGTTGCAATTATTGGTGCGGTGGCTCTGATAATGTCCTTTAGCGCTTCTTGGTTTGGGGTAGTAGATTTAGATACTAGTTATTTGGCTAAAAAAGGACAGGAGGTGTCATCTTTAGCGGATGGATGTATGGACAATGCTTTGCAAAGGTTAAAATTTGATGTGAATTATTCCGGTGAAACCTTGAGTGTTGGCGGAGGATCGTGTATAATAAGCGTGACGGTAAATGGAAGCGGTCGTACCATTGATGTCAACGCTAGTAGTGGTAATTATAATCAAGGGCTTACAGTAAGTTTAACTTTAAGCGGGAACATAATTACTATTAATAGCTGGCAAGAAAATTAGTTTTTAAAAATTTTATTTATTAATTAATACAAATTATGATCAATCATAGAAAAATAGCTCGAGGGTTTACCCTGATTGAGTTATTAATAGTTATCGCCATTATTGCGATATTGGCGGCCGTTGTATTTGTAGCGTTAAATCCTTTACAACGTTTCAAAGATGCTCGTGATGCTCGTCGTTGGTCAAATATTACCGAATTATTAAGTGCTATTAAATTGAGTCAAGTAGATTTGGGTGGTACATATGTTGCTGCATTACAAGGTGTAGCGGCTGGTACTTATGAAGTTGGTACCGCTGGTAGTGGATGTGATAGTGGTTGTACCGCAGTGACTACAGCTGGGGCCTGTCTTGATTTGAGTGGATTGATAACTTCCGGTCATATTGGTGCGATATCAAAAGATCCAAGTAGTGGTACTGATGCAAAAACATTGTATTATCTCACCAAAGCTTCGACTGGAATAATTACCGTTGGTGCTTGTGTACCAGAAGGTGCCAGTGCAATCAATGTAGCTCGATAAAAAACGAAAATCACAAACAAACTAAAATCCGCTTTAATAGGCGGATTTTAGTTTGTTTGAAAATAATTTTTCTATTTTACTACGAACGTTCCAACCATTTCTTTGTGACCTGCACCACATGGTACTCCACAACGGAATGGAAATACGCCAAATTTGTCAGCGATGAATTCTATTGTTTGAGTTTGGTTTGGCTCTAGTTTGATATTTAGATTGTAGTCTTTTAATAAGAAACTGTGAGCGATATCAGTGCTGGTTATTTTGATTTTAACTTTGTCGCCTTGATTTACAACTATTGTATCAGGACTAAAGCTCCAATTTTTAGCGGTAATGACAAATTCTCTAACTTTGCTTTCGTATACGACTGGTTTTGGTTGGGTTGAAGTTTGTGACGGTGTTTCTATTTGCACTTGAGTGCCTATTTGTGGTTGTTTTGTATTTTCTTCAACCTCACGTTTGGGTGATTCTGAAGAGTTACAACCGCCTCCGGCTAATAATAGTGTCAATATAACACCAGAAAGTAAAGTTAGATATTTTTTGTCCATAATTTTTTTAATTAATACTAAAATAGTATAAGATATTTTTATTTTTATTGCAATAGTGTATATTAGAATCCAAAATGACGACGGTGCCAGCCTTGATGTTTGTTATTATGGTTGGCAAGACGTTTTAATTTTACGTCTATTTGGTCAGGGTTATCTTTTTCCGTCAATGTTTGATCGCTCAGTTGTTGTTTTATGTTTCGAATAGTTTTTTGGTGGTGATTATCCATTTTTTGTTTAAGTTGATCTTTGCTTAAACCGTGTTCTAGAGCGATTTGCAAAGGTTGCTTGCCAGATTTGAATTCTGTCTGTAGTTCTTGCGGAGTTATGCCCAAAATTTGAGCAAATTCATTTAGGCGAGCCTGTTGGCGTTCAGTACGATTGAGTTGACGCTGTATGATAGTAGTCGAAGTTTCTAAGGCATCGGTAGCCGCCGCCGCAGCTGTCACAGTGACAGTTGAGATAGCAATGGATCCTATGGTAAATACGGTAACAATGGTTTTTCGCATATTTTTTTGAGTTTAAAAATTAATTGATCGACCTTTAATAATATTACATTAGATTGGAAGTAATTATTTCAGATTAAAAAATATTTACTATTTAAACAGTGTATATTGAAGTTTTTTTGTTAGTTATCGCTTTTAGGAAATTAAGCGAGCAATAAGGTAGGCAACTGTAGCTGCCAAACCGCCGATGCTAGCAGTGCGTATAGCACCTTTGATAGGGTTGAGTCCAATTATTTTGGCTTTGGTGTAGCCAAAGATTAAGAGAGCAAAAATTGTGAGAATTGAAGAAAAAAATAAGGCATGATATGGTTTAGAAATAAAAATATATGGTGCTAAAGGAATAATGCCACCAATAATATATGAAACCGCAATGGTAATAGAGCTTTTGGTGGCTCTGTTTTTGTCCGGTTCCTCGAGATTTAATTCATTGCGCATCATAAAATCCACCCAACTGTCAGAATTTTTTTCAAAAGCATCAACAATTGGTTTTGCTTCTTCTTTGGTTAGTCCGTAAGTTTTAAAAATTTCTACGACTTCGGATTTTTCCTTCTCAGGCATGTTTTTTACTTCATCAATTTCTCGTTGTTTTTCGCTATAATAATGGTCAAACTCGTTTTTGGCCGCCAAATATCCACCCAGTCCCATAGAGATTGACCCAGCGGCGATTTCTGCAAAGACTGCGGCCATAATAATAGAATTGTGAGCAACAACGCTAGACAATCCGGCCGCCAAAGCAAATGGCACAGTCAAACCGTCAGCCATGCCGATGATGATGTCTCTGACTACTTCAGTATCGGTAAAATGTTTTTCAAAATGAGTAGTATTTTTCATAGAATTGTAGTATATCAAAATTTAGAAAAAAAGAAAGTTTGCTAAACAAAAAACGAATGTTGTATTTTTATTTAAAACTGATATAATACTAATCAAGTGTTATTTATTAATTTTTATACACTATGTGTAAACAAGAATGTGGGACAATGTCGGAAGTGCATGGAAATATGGGAGATATAGGAATGTTGGTTTTGCGTATCGCAGTGGCTTTTGTATTTATTTATAGTGGATATGGTAAGGTCTTTGGCAATCATGAGTTGGCCAGTGGAATGCTTGGGAAATTAATTGGACCGGAATCAGCTGGATCTTTTTGGGCATATTTTGTTGGTTTAGTTGAATTGGGTGGTGGGTTAATGGTATTGCTCGGAGTGTTTGCCAATATTGCCGCTGTTTTTTTGGCAATCACTATGGTAGTCGCTATTTTTACTGCGCATTGGGGTGGTCCAGTTAATGGTTATTTTTTAACAGTATCACTATTAGGCGGTTGTTTGGCTTTGGTGGGCAACGGGGCAGGTGCTTATCGCTTGGTAAAAAGTGAATGTTGTTGTCCAAAATGTAAAATGATGGCAAGTAAAAAAGGTTGTTGTGGTGGTAAAGGATCGGAAGGCCACGGTTGTTGTAAAGACAAAAGATAATTGTTTTAAATGGTTTACAAAAAGTTCCTATAAAATGTAGGAACTTTTTAGTTACTTGTTTTCCATAGTATCTTCTTGAATTTGCAACCATTCTTCTTCTTTGTTTTTTATTTCTTTATCAATGTCGCCTAAGTGGCGATAATCATCCAGTGAAAATTTTTGTGGGTCTTTGACTTGTTTGCGTAGCAGGCGTGTTTTGTCTTTTTCCAAATCGAAAATGTCATCTTCTATTTTTTTAAGTTTCTTTTTTTCGGCTTTGATTTCTTCGTAGCGAATCTTTTTTTCTTCATCGGTTTTTACTGGTTTTATTCTAGCTACTTCTTCAGTTTGTTGCGGCTCGATAGACTGTTCTAAATTATAAATATATTCTTCATAAGTACCTGGATAACGACGCACCTCACCATTTTTTACTTCAATAATTATAGTAGCAATCGAATTTACAAAAGTGCGATTATGGCTAATAAATAACACTGTGCCTTGAAAATCTTGTAGAGCCAATCCCAACGCTTCCACGGTTTCAAAATCCAGATGGTTAGTAGGTTCATCGAGCAGTAATACTTTGCTTTTGGATAGTAAAATACTAGCCAAGCAGAGGCGAGCTTTTTCGCCACCACTAAGCATCGAAATTTTTTTTTCCAAATCACTTTCACGAAATAAAAAGTTTCCCGCCATTTTTAAAATTTCTTCATCATTGACATCGCTTGGTGCATTACTGCGTAAGTGTGACCAAACTGTCTGTTCCGGATCCAGCGCATTTGGTACATGTTGGGCATAGTAGGCAAAAGTTGTATCTACTGCCCATTTAAATTTGCCACCGATAGCTGATAATTCTCCCGCCAAAGTTTTTAGAAAAGTAGTTTTTCCCTGGCCATTATCACCAAGTATAGCGACGTGTTCGCCGCGATCAATATCAAGAGTAATGTTTTTAGCGATAATTTTGTCGTGGTATCCAATAACTAATTTTTCACTTCTAAACAATAATCCTTTTTTATTTTCAACATTTGGTATTTTGATCCGAACGGTTGTAAGTGGGCTTTGGATGTCTAGTTTTTTTAATTTTTCAATAGCCTTTAATTTGCTTTGAGCTTGTGAAGCCTTACTGGCTTTGTAGCGAAATTTATCGACAAAATTTTGCAGATGTCTTTGTTCCCGTTCAATTTTTTTATTGTATAGTTTGGCAAAAGCGAGACGTTCTTCTTTATATTCCAAATATTCATCAATGGGGCGGGGAAATAATGTGAGGTTACCTTGTTCAATCTCTAAAGTTTGTTCACAAGTACGTTTGAGAAATTCGCGATCATGGGAAATTATTAGAAAAGAATCACCATAATCACGTAGAAATTTTTCGAGCAGTAATTGGGTATGTACATCGAGATAGTTAGTAGGTTCATCCAACAAAAAAAGATTTGGTTCTTTGATTAACATCACAGATAAACGCGCGCGCATTTGGTAACCACCGGAAAGGGAAGATAATTTTGCATTGAGTAATTCATTTTTTATTTCAAATTTTCCGGCCACTTTGGCGCACTGCCAATTTTCTTTACTGGTATTTCTTTCCAAAAATTTCAGCACAGTTTCATCTGGATTAATTTTTTCATGCTGCTGTAAATATCCTAATCTGGTGATTGGTTGTATTGCAATAATTCCTGAATCCTGAGTTTCTTCTCCAACCAACATTCTAAAGAGAGTGGATTTTCCTGTCCCATTCCGACCAATCACTCCGATTTTTTGTTTGCTATGAATCGCCAAATTCGCATCTTTGAAAAGTGCTTGTTGGTGGTAAGATTTATTTAATTTTTCAATTGTCAGAAGGGTAGCCATAATGATAACAGGTTATCAGAAAAATGAGTGTTTGTAAATGTAGTAATGTTTTTTTGCGGTTGACTTTTTTGGCTAAATATAGGATAATAAGCCAATATTTTATGATTCAAGGGTTTTGGAAAAATTTGAAAAAGCCGATAATGGTTTTAGCACCGATGTCCAATGTTACCGATGTAGCTTTTCGGCGCCTGCTGGCTAAATATGGCAAGCCGGATGTGACTTGGACAGAATTCGTTTCTTGTGATGGTTTGTGTTCTCGTGGACGAGATCGACTTTTGATTGATCTTCAATATGATAAAAGCGAACGGCCGATAGTTGCGCAAATTTTTGGTTCAAAACCGGAAAATTTTTTTAAGACTGCGCAATTATTGAAAGAATTAAAATTTGATGGGATAGATATCAATATGGGCTGTCCCGATAAAAATGTAGAAAAACAGGGTGCGGGGGCAAAATTGATGCAAAATTCTTTGTGGGCGCAAGAAATTATTTTGGCCACCAAAGAGGGTTCCGGTGATTTGCCAGTATCGGTAAAAACTAGAATTGGTTATAATAAAAATACTTTGTCGGATTGGTTACCTGTATTGTTGCAAACAAATCCGGCAGCGATAACTATCCACGCTCGGACGCGTAAAGAAATGTCACTCGTACCGGCGCGTTGGGAACACGTAAAAGAAGCTGTCCAAATCCGTGATATTTTTTTTAAGGACGAAAAAGACAAAACTTTAATTTTGGGAAATGGTGATGTAGTGAATTTAGAACAGGCCTTCGCGCGCGTAGCAGAAACTGGTTGCGATGGTGTGATGATCGGACGAGGGATATTTGGTAATCCATGGGTGTTCAATCGTAAACTAATAGGAACAGAAATTTCAGTAGAACAAAAATTAAAAGTGATGATTGAACATACTTATTTATTTGAAAAACTTTTGGGTGGAGAAAAAGATTTTAATATCATGAAGAAGCACTACAAAGCCTATATAAATGGTTTTGATAAGGCCAAAGAGCTACGCATTGAATTGATGGAAAATGCGATAGACGCTAGCGCGGTGGAGAGGATAACAAAAGAGTTTATTGCTAAAAATTTATAGAGTTGGTATACTAACTTCATGATTAAATAACTATTATTTGTATGTTTGAAGGACTAAATAGGTGGTTAGGTAAAAAACAAATAGCTGAAATGGCTGGAAAAATACCAAATAAGCCAGATGCAAAAAGAACAAAAAAACCAGATCTCGCTACATGGATGGGAGAAGCTGAATCGGCTGGTCTAGATGGAGAAGTTGGAAATGGAGAAGAATTAAATATGTCAGTCGGTGATTTAAAAAATCAACCAGATATGACGACTGCAGGAACTCCAGATAGACATGGTTTGCATTTGGTGACACCAGAGGAAAATGGAGAGCCCATAGATGATGATGTGTTGGAAAAGCCGGCCGCCAATTTAGAGCCGTTGGGGGTAGAAACACCTGATCCAATGGAAACTGAACTTACAGAAAAATTAGCAGCACTAAAAGCACAAAAAATAGCTATCGAAAATGCAATGGCCGCCACTGAAGCGGAACTCTCAGCCTATCAAGCTGCCAAAGACAAAGTAGATCGAACGGCTGCCTAAATTTTAAATACAAAATAAATTAAAAAATCCTCCTTAATCAATTTTTAGAGGATTTTTTTAAAAGATATTTTATATTGACTTTCCATCATTTTTTTGCTACCATACGAAACACTTGTCAGGGTAGCTCAGATGGTTAGAGCACGGCATTCATAACGCCGAGGTCGGGAGTTCGATCCTCCCTCCTGACACAAAATATTTTAAAACAGAGCCTAAAGCTTTGTTTTTTGATTGACTAAAATATATCCTTGATTTACTATAGTAAAGCCAAGCTCAACAACAGAGCGACAATAGGCAAGGATTATCGTGACTAACAATAAAAAAGGTCACAAGGCAAAGGACGGTCAGAATCAGACCAAGAAGAGGCGTGAAGCCCAGGGTAAACGCGTTCATATCAACAAGTACTCGAAAGGATCTGGCGATGACAAGACGGTCAAGAAATGAATCCTATTGCGAAAATCTATTTTCGCCTGGTAGTGCGTGCTGGCGATTCTGCTCGTACTACCTGTTTTAAATGAAAATATTTTTTGTTTAAAACAGGGAGATATTTTACGAGCAGAATCCTGAAATAAAAAAATCCCCAGAGTACTCTCATAGGGGATTTTTTTGTTGCGGAAAGATTACTTTAGAGCATCTTTCAAGGCTTTTCCGGCTTTGAATTTTGGAACCTTAACAGCTGGAATATTGATTTTTTGAGATGGGTTTTGTGGGTTAACACCAGTGCGAGCGGCCCGTAGTTTGGAGCTGAAAGCGCCAAAACCTGTCAAAACTATTTCTTCACCTTTTTTCAATTTGGAAGTAACCATTTCTACAAAAGCGTTTAAAAAGTCTTCAGATTCACGTTTTGAAACGTTCAACTTTTCTGCCAATGCTTGTGCTAATTCGGCTTTATTCATAAATTCACCTCCGTTCTTAAATTAAGTTTTTTTCTATTTTACTATTTCGACAAGATTATTATATCACAGCTAGTTTATTTTGGCTACAATAAGCAATAATTACTTGTCCACAGCCCCCATCGATATTTTTTTGCTCAAATAATTTATTAACGAGCATATTCCACAATACGATTTTCACGAATTACGGTAATGCGAATTTCACCAGGATATTGTAATTCTTCTTCAACTTTATGAGCAATATCTTTGGCTAATTGGAAAGCGTTGTAGTCATCGACTTCATTTGGTCGAACAAACACACGCACTTCACGACCAGCTTGAATGGCATAAACTTTTTCAATACCAGGGAAGGAGTTAACAGTCTTTTCCAATTCTTCTAGACGAGCGACAAATTGTTCAAACGAATCTTTGCGTGCGCCGATACGAGCACCGGAAATTGCGTCGGCAGCTTTGGCAATACAAGCAAAAATACTTTCTGGTTTGTCTAGATGATGATCGCGAGCGGCCTGACAGACATCGTCATCCATGTTGAATTTCTTTAAAATAGCATAACCGATTTCAGGGTGAGATCCTTGAGTTTCTTGATCGACTGCTTTCCCAATATCATGAAAGAATCCAGCTTTACGCGCTTTGGATTGATCGACACCAAGTTCGGCGGCGATAATTCCAGCTAAATATCCAACCTCCATCGAATGGTTCAAAATATTTTGACCATAACTGGTACGATATTTTAGACGACCAACAATGTTTACTAATTTTGGATCAATACCAACGATGTTCATTTTGTAGAGCGCTTCTTCACCGGCTTTTTTGATAATCACCGATAAATCGATTTTGGCTTTTTCCACAAACTCTTCAATACGCGCTGGTTGAATACGGCCATCAGCCATTAATTTTTCTAAAGTAAGGCGAGCAACTTCACGACGGATAGGGGAGAAGCAGGAAACCATAATAGACTCTGGAGTGTCGTCGATGATGATTTCACAACCGGTAAGTTTTTCAATAGCTTTGATGTTGCGACCTTCTTTGCCGATAATACGTCCCTTCATTTCTTCACTTGGCAGATGGACTACAGACGAAGTTGTTTCGGCACTATGAGATGAAGCAGTACGTTGGATCGCCTCAATAATAATATCGCGAGCTTTTTCATCGTAGACATCGGAACTTTCACGCTCCAATTTGGCAATACGCATGAATAGATCGGTTTTACTTTCTTCTTCCACCATACTCAACAGCTCCAACTTCGCTTCTTCCTTGGTGAGGTTGGCCACTTGTTGAAGTTTTTCAGTTTGTTGTAGTTTTATATTTTCAATTTCCAATTTGATGGTTTTTACCTTTTCGATTTTTTCTTGCAGGACTTTTTGAGTCTCTTGGAACTCCAATAATTTTTGATCAAATACGGTTTCGCGTTTTTCCAAACGTTCTTGGGTGTTGTGCATGTCAGCCCGAATTTGCTTTTCTTCGTGTTTGGCTTCGTCAATTATCTTTTGGGCTTTTTCTTTCCCATCGATAATTAACTCTTGTTGTTTGGTTTTGGCCTCGGTCAAGATGCGGTCGGCGGTAGCTTCCAGTGAATTGGCTTGAGCACGCGCGACTTGTTTGCGTAATAGATAGCCGATTCCAACTCCTACACTGGTAGCCACAATGGCTACAATTAGTACAATAAACTGATTCATAATAAAAAAACTTTCAGAGAAAACTGAAAGTAAATAGCTTCATATCGTTAAAAAACGGTATGAGCGGCAGTAAAATCAAAAATGGACAACTACAATCTACCCGACCATGCGGGATTTAAAATTCGGGGCGGAAAAACAAAAAGTTGGCATTGTTGAGGCAAAAATTTTTGTCAATACAGCCGGTAAAAATTTGAGATTTGTAGCTAATTTAAGCACATTTTTAAGGTTTTACGAACCGTCGCTGTTACTTCACTCGTCTCGGTATTAATATTTAATGAATTTAGTATAGCGCAAACCTCGAAAAAAGTCAATTTTCGGCTATTTTTCAATTTTTTGAGCATCAGCTACATTATGTTGCCCAATAGCAGTGCGACGCAGGTCTTGGCAATAAGCACCAGTTCCAAGTTTTTGGCCAATGTCATTGGCTAGTGTGCGTATGTAGGTGCCGGTAGAACAGGCAACCTCTATAGTAATGTCGGGATAGGAATATTTCAAAAGTTTGATACTAAAAATTGTAATCTCGTTTGGTTGTCTTTCCACGGTAATACCTTTTCGTGCCAAATTGTAAAGTCGTTGGCCGTTGATTTTTTTGGCCGAATACATGGGGGGGAGTTGGAATTGAGTGCCGACGAATGTTTTGATTATATTTTCGATGTAATTTTTACTATCATTCCCGCGAAAGCGGGAATCTGTTTGTTCTATTGATACTTCAGTTGATGTAATCTCTCCGGTACAATCAAAAGTATCTGAGGTTGCCCCTAGTCTAATAGTAGCCACATAAGTTTTTGGCATGGCTTTAAATTCGTCAATTCGTTTAGTATTTTCCCGACCGGCGGCGATAATTAGCAATCCGGTCGCAAATGGATCGAGTGTTCCGGCATGTCCGACTTTGATTTTTTTATTACCGGTAGCAATACGCAATTTGCTACGCACAAAATTTACCGCATCAAAGCTCGTCCAGCCGACGGATTTATCTATCAAAATAAAGTCTTGATTTAAAAATTTTTCATTCATATTTATTAATGTGGTTATACTACCACAAGTTTGAAAAACCGCAAATTTATCTCCTAGCCAAATATTTGACTTTTGGCTAAAACCCAAGTATACTGTGGAATATGAATGTAACCGAACTAGCCCGACAACTCAAAGTTCATCCAGTAAAACTTTTGCAAATTTTGCCTGAGTTTGGTTTTGATGTCGGTGCGCGCGCGGTAAAGATCGACGATCGTGTCGCCCAACAGATTCAGCGCGATTGGCGTCGAATGAAATTTACTATTGAAGAACGCGAACGCAAAGAAAAAGAAAAAGAAAAAGAACTAGAAAAACAACAGCGTCAGGAAAGTGGTATTGTGATCGAACTACCACAAGTTTTAACCGTGCGTGAATTTGCCGACCGTCTCAACATTCCAATCAATAAATTGATTTTGGAATTGATGAAAAATGGTATTTTGGCCAATCAGAATGAAAGAATAGATCATGACAGTGCGTCATTGATTGCTCAAGGTTTGGGTTTCAAAACTGCCGAAGCATCCAATGCGCCGGTTGTTCAAGAAGACCCAAGTCATTTACAAAATTTAGAAAAGATTTTACAACAAGGTGGCACCGATGGTACCGCTCGTCCACCAGTAGTGGTGGTGATGGGTCACGTTGACCATGGTAAAACCAAATTACTCGATGCGATTCGTAGTACCAATGTGATGGCTAGTGAAGCTGGTGGTATTACTCAACATATTGGTGCCTATCAAGTAGAATGGACCGCCCCAAAAACCAAAGAAAAAACAAAATTAACTTTTATTGATACCCCAGGTCACGAAGCTTTTACGGTAATGAGATCTCGTGGTGCCAAAGTTGCCGATATTGCCATCCTAGTAGTCGCAGCTGATGATGGTGTCAAACCTCAGACAGTTGAAGCAATAAATATTATTAAAGCGGCCAAACTGCCAGTGATTGTCGCTTTAAATAAAATAGACAAAGAAAGCGCCGATCCGCAAAAAGCTCGCACTGAACTTTCTAAACATGGTATCATTCCAGATGATTGGGGAGGCGATGTACCAATGGTAGAAATTTCCGCCAAAAATAATTTGAATATTGATAAACCTTTGGATACAATTTTATTGGTTGCTGAAATGCAGGCCGATACTATTAAAGCCGATGCTAGTAGAAAAGCGGCCGGTACTGTGATTGAAGCGCACGTGGACAAAGGACAAGGACCGGTCGCGACTGTATTGGTGCAAACGGGTACATTGAGAGTAAACGATCCGCTCGTAGTCAACGGTGAAATTTATGGCAAAGTTCGCGCGATGAAAAATTATCGCGGTGACAATATGACTTCTGCCTCACCGAGTACTCCGGTACGTATTTTAGGCTTTAAACTCGCGCCACGCGTGGGAGATATATTAGACGTTGGTAGTGCCGCTACCGCTACGGAAATAAATTTGAAAACAAAACGTGTTCAAAATACTGGTGCGCAGCAGCGTCCGATAGCTGTCGCTGGCGATACCGAAGCCGAAGAAAATCACAAATCATTCAATTTGGTTATCAAAGCGGACATGCTTGGGTCTTTGGAAGCTATCACTTCATCTCTAGAAAAACTTCAAAATGAAGAAGTGGGCGTGAAAGTAGTAGGCAAAGGTTTGGGCAATATTACTGCCGACGATGTGTCATTGGCTAGTGCTACTGGTTCAGTAATTGTTGGTTTCAATGTGGCGAATAGTTCTTTGGCCAATGAAATGATGCAAAATACCGGTGTGCAATTTAAACAATACAAAGTTATTTATGATTTGTTGAACTATGCCAAAGATGAGTTGGAAAAATTATTAAATCCAATTTTGATTGTTACCGAACTTGGCAATCTCAAAGTCATGGCCATTTTTAGAACAGAAAAAAATTATATGATTGTCGGCGGTCGGGTTGAAATGGGTAAAATACTGAAAGATTGTAAGATTCGCGTGAAACGAAATGGAGAAATTATCGGCAAAGGTGCTTTGTCTCATTTGCAGACTGGTAAACAAGAAGTAAAATCTGTTCCCGAAGGCACAGAATGTGGTGTGCGATTTGATGGTAAATTAAAATTGGAAGTTGGCGATGTTTTGGAAGCATACAAAGAAGAAAAAGTTGTGAAAAAATTGGTTTTATCTTAATTTTGTCAGCTGAAATATCTTTCATTCGTTCGCTGTGAAAATACTCGTGATATTTGCGACTCGTTTCGCTCTGTCTCTGAACTCGCCTGCGGGCTCAAACAGCAGAGACAGCCACGCTACACTCGCCTGCAAATATCTACTCGTATTTTCAATGCTCACTCATTGAAAGATATTCCAGCTTCTTAAACAATTTAAAAAATTATTAATTTTAAATAATATGGAGCAAGCATTTACCGATGCAAATTTTAAAACCGAAGTTTTGGAAAGTAAAATGCCGGTGTTCGTTGATTTTTGGGCGCCATGGTGTGGTCCTTGTCAGATGATGGGTCCGTTGGTAGAAGAATTGGCAAAGGAATTTGAAGGCAAAAATATCAAAATTGGCAAATGCAATGTTGATGAAAATGGAGATACATCTGTCGCCTACAATGTCATGAGTATCCCAACTTTTTTATTGTTCAAAGGCGGACAGGTAGTGGACCAGATGACTGGTGGAGTACAGAAGGAAAAACTGAAAGAAATGATAGTGAAATATTTGTAATAATTTAAAAATCACCTTTAAACGGGTGATTTTTTGTTTGTTAAGAGTGGGGAGTGGGTGTAAAATAATGTTATAAAATCAATTAATTGCTTGTATGGAATTTAATAAATTAGTCTGAGACAAAATTCCGGAAATTATAAAAAGTAGGGGAGATGTCCCGTTTGTTCATATCGCGCAAGAAAAAGAATACGAAGAAGCTCTAGAAGCCAAATTAAATGAAGAAATTCGGAAGAAAAAAGTGCAAGAGCGTAGGGCTTTTCAAAAAAGAATTATTTTGGAAAAAACTGATGATAAAAAACACTAATTGTAGACGATATTTCCTTGGTTGCACAATCGCTTAAATCTGGTAGAATAACCCTATTATGAAAGATTTTGTTCACCTCCATGTCCACTCGCATTATTCTTTGTTAGATGGGCTCTCCAAAATTCCCGATTTGGTAAAAACTGCTAAAGCACGCGGTTTTTCGGCGTTGGCTTTGACTGACCATGGCAATATGTATGGGGCGATAGAGTTTTATCAAGAATGTGAAAAACAAGGAATAAAGCCGATTATTGGGGTGGAGGCTTACATTGCTTTAAACGGTCGTTTTGATAAGGATCCCAATGTACGCTATCGCCACCTGATTTTGTTGGCATTAAATGAAATTGGTTATCGAAACTTAATGGCATTGGTATCTCTTGCTAATACCGAAGGTTTTTATTATAAACCAAGAATTGATAAAGAAATATTAAAAAAATATCATGAAGGTTTAATCGGTTCATCCGCTTGTTTTGGTGGTGAAATTGCTTATATTTTACGTAAAGAAAATAATTGGGAAAAAGCCAAACAGGTGGCACTCGAATACCAAGAAATTTTTGGAGTAGGGAATTTCTTTTTGGAGATGATGGATTTGCCGGCGCTGGAAGGTCAGGCGGAGCTCAATGATAGTCTGCGTCGGTTGTCCAAAGAAACTGGTGTGCCATTAATTGTCACGCGTGATAGTCATTATCTCAACACTGATGACGCCGAAGCGCAAGATATTTTGACTTGTATCCGTGATGGTAAAACTATCGATGATACTGATCGAAAAAGTTCGGCGGGTTTTGATTCTTCACTTTGTTCGGCAGAAGAAGTTTACGAACGTTTCCCCAACGATACTGAGGCCTTGGCCAATACTGTAAAAATAGCGGCACGGGTAAATTTAAAATTAGAACTAAACAAATGGCTATTTCCGCATTTGGATTTACCACCAAATAAAACTGCTGACGAAACTTTGCGAGACATGGTTTATGAAAAATTACCACTTTTGATTGAAATCACGGATGCAGTGCGAGTGCGTGTTGATTATGAATTGGGTGTCATTGCCAAAAAAGGTTATTCCACTTATTTTATTGTAGTAGCGGATTATGTGCACTATGCTCGTACTCACGGTATTATGGAAACAACTCGTGGATCCGGCGCTGGTTCGATTGTTGCTTATGCGATGGGGATCACGACTGTGAATCCGCTGTATTTCAAATTGCCATTTGAACGTTTTTTGAATCCATTTCGTCCTAGTCCTCCCGATATTGATGCGGATTTCGCCGACGACAGGCGTGATGATATGATCGCTTATGTGACGCAAAAATATGGCGCAGATAAAGTTGCGCAAATTATTACTTTTGGATCAATGCAAGCTAAAGGTTCGATTCGCGATGTTGGTCGCGCCTTGGGTTATCCATATTCTTTTTGTGATCAAGTTTCCAAGTTGATTCCGATGGGAGCGCAAGGTTTTCAGATGACTATCGCCAAGGCTAAAGATTTGGAAAAAGATTTGATGGATTTGTACAATAAAAATCCGCAAGTACAAAGATTGCTTGATCTCGCTCAAAAAGTAGAAGGTTGCGCGCGTCACACTTCCATGCATGCGGCTGGGGTAGTTATTTCTCCAACTCCATTGGTAGATTTTACACCAATTCAGTATGAAACCGGTGGGGAAAAAATAACCACTCAATATGAAATGCATGCGGTAGAGGCAGCCGGACTTTTAAAATTTGATTTTTTGGGTATTCGTAATTTATCGATTTTGGGGCGAGCAGTAGAAATTATTGAAAAAACTGCGAATACAAAAATCGATATTTTTTCCATTCCTTGGGATGATAAAAAAACTTATGAAATGTTGGCACGTGGTGAAACCAATAGTGTATTTCAGTTATCCGGTTCGGGTATGACCCGTTATTTAAAAGAATTAAAACCTAGTACAATTTTTGATATTACGGCCATGGTGGCGTTGTTTCGTCCTGGTCCAATGGAACAGATTCCAGAGTATATTAAACGCAAACATCATCCCGAAGCAGTAGAATATCTTGATCCTCGCATGGAGGAATACCTCGATCAATCTTTAGGTTTGATTGTGTATCAAGACGATGTTTTGTTGACCGCTATTCATTTGGCGGGATACAACTGGGAAGAAGCGGATAAATTTCGTAAAGCCATGGGTAAAAAAATTCCTGAAGAAATGGCCAAGCAAAAAGAAAAATTTGTAAAAGGTTGTCGTACTTTTGGTAAATTACCAGAGGCCAAAATTCATCGTTTGTGGGAAATGATTGAACCGTTTGCGGCCTATGGTTTCAACAAAGCTCATGCGGCGAGTTATGGGGTGGTGGCGTATCAGACTGCATATTTGAAAGCAAATTATCCCGTGCAATATATCACAGCGGCGTTAATTGCCGAAAGTGGTGATATGGACAAAGTGCCGGAAATTATTCGTGAGTGTGAAAAAATGGGAGTAAAAGTTTTGCCACCTGACATCAATGAAAGCATGAAAAATTTTGCGATGGTGGGTTGGCAAAATGGTGGTACGGCCCACATTCGTTTTGGTTTAAGCGCGATAAAAAATCTTGGTGAACATATCGCGGATGCGATTTATCAGGAACGAAAAAATAATGGTCCGTACAAAGATTTGGAAGACTTGTTGAAACGTGTTCAAGATAGAGATCTCAACAAAAAATCCGTAGAAAGTATGATTAAGTGTGGGGCGATGGATAGTTTTGAATTTGATCGTGGAGTCCTGCTTTCTAACATCGAAAATTTATTATATTTTTCCAAGAATTTTGGTGAACAAAAAAATTCATTACAGAATTCTCTTTTTGCCGGTACTAAAATTGATTTTATTTCAAAATTAAATATCGTGCCGGCGCCGCCAGCCACATTGGATGAAAAATTAATTTGGGAAAAAGAATTACTTGGTTTGTATATTACCGCTCATCCATTTGCGTATTTTCAAGAAGCACTTAGCAATTGTTTGACGCCAATCAACGAATTGCAGGGTACGGCTCGCAATGAATGGGTGATAGTGGCCGGCATTATGGATAGCGTAAAAAAGAAAATCACTCGCAGTGGCAAGCAAATGAGTTTTGTAAATCTTGAAGATACGACTGACAAATTGGAATTGTTAGTATTTCCAAAAGTTTTTGAGACTACCAAAGATATCTGGGTAGAAGGTCAGATGGTAGTTGTGGTTGGCAAGACTTCGCAAGAAGAAGGAGATAATAAATTGTTTGTAGAAAAAGCCTATGCCTTGAATAAGGCCAATTGTCGTGAGTTGGCCGCTCAACTTGGTACTGGGCAGAAGAAAAATTCTATTAGCCAATATATGTCGAGCGAAGTGGCGGACAGTTTGAAGTTTGAGATAAATTTATCGGCCGTCGAAGTCAAAACCAAAGCCGAAGCAATTAAAAATTTCCTAGTTTTATATCCTGGTGATGCCTTGGTGTATTTATTGGTAGATAATAAAAAAATAAAAACTTCGTTTAAGGTTGACCCGACCGATCGGTTTAAAGAAAAATTAAAAGAATTATTGGAAAATTAAAAAACACGGCAGATAGTTACTTTTGAACGGGTTATAACGCTACGCTAGTAATTATGAGTCGAGGCTCATCCTTTCGCCCTCGCAAGCCAAAAAAGTGAAAAAGTCACTATCTGCCGTGTTTTTTTGTTTGCTAGTATGCTTATTTTATTTTTTTATCAAACAGATTTTTTATCCAAGTGATTTTTGAACTATTTAGTTGGGATTTGATATGGTTTTTGGCGGCGTGAGTTTTAACAAATTTTAGCCAATCTTGACTGGGTCCTTTGCGGTTTTTATCAGTAACAATTTCTACCACATCACCACTTTTCAAAAAAGAATCCAAACTTACCATCTGATCGTTGACTTTGGCGCCATTGCATTTGTTTCCAACTTCAGTATGAATGTAATAGGCAAAATCGACCGGAGTAGCATCTTCTGGCAAATCAATCACATCGCCTTTGGGAGTAAAAACAAAAATATGATTGCGGAAAAAATCTACTTTCATTTCTTCCAGATCTTTAATATTATTTAAAATTTCTTGTTGCATTTTCACCAATTCTTTGGCCCAGTTCAAATCTTTTCTGGAAGGGCGTGGGCCTTTTTCGTCATAATGCCAATGAGCAGCCGTGATACCAAATTCCGCTTCTTGATGCATTTCTTTGGTGCGAATTTGGAACTCTACTATTTTTCCTTCATCACAAAAAACGGTGGTGTGTAATGATTGATAACCGTTTGGTTTTGGTTGAGCAATATAATCTTTGATTCGTCCTTTTAATGGACGCCAGAGTTTGTGAATAATTCCAAGAGCCGTGTAACAGTCACCAACACCTTTGACAATTACTCGTATTGCTACAATGTCATAAATATTACTAATCTCCCAATTTTTCTTTAGTAATTTTTGATAAAGGCTGTATAGTTGTTTTTCTCGGCCATGAATATTAATGTAATCTACATCGGCTGCTTTTAATTCTTGCTCGATAGTTTTTATAGTCTTGTCTAGATAAACATTTTTTTCACTAATATTTTGATCGCGAATCGCTTTTACTTTTTGGTATTCTTTTGATTTTACATATTTGAAGGACAAATCTTCAAGCAAGCCTTTGAACTCACCCATTCCTAGGCGATTGGCAATCGGCGCATAAATTTCCAAACTCTCTAGGGCAATACGTTCACGTTTTTTTTCTGGCAAAGATTCTAAAGTGCTGAGATTATGAACGCGATCTGCAAACTTAATAATCATCACACGAATATCTTCGGCCATCGCCACAAAAAGTTTGCGTAAATTTTCGATATATCTTTCAACACCGCGATATTTTAATTTGCCGAGTTTGGTAATACCTCGGATCATGTGGGCAATGTCGCTACCAAAGTTTTTTTCAATTTCTTCCAAAGTAATTTTAGTATCTTCCGGTACGTCGTGCATCAAGGAAGCAATGACAATATTTGGTTCAGCTTGAATTTGCGATAAAATATGGGCAACACATAGAGGATGTAAAATATATGGTTCTCCGGATTTACGAAATTGGCCAGCGTGAGCCTTACTGGCAAAATCATAAGCAAGCTGGGCGGTTTCAACATCAGCTGGTTGGCAGTATTTTTTCATATTTTCAACCAATTCCTCGATGGTAACTTTGGTTGGAATGTTAACTTGGGAGAATAAAAATTTTTCCATAGTATTGTTTTAAATAATATAATTATAGCATTTTGTTGGCTAATTGCAAACAAAATCAGGGGTACGATTGACAAAATGGCTAAAATATGCTATATTATTTCTGTTTATAGTGGATGATTGCTCCAATTTGTTTTGGAGAGGAAAGTCCGAACGTCCTTCTTTGAAAAAAGAAAAAAGACAGTGGGTAACACCCACCAGTTTGGCGGTAACGTCAAACGAGGGAAAGCGGCACAGAGACAATACTAATTTCGATTCGTCGAAATAAAAGGTGAAAAGAGTATGGAGGTTCTGATTCTAGAAACAGAGCTACCATATACCCATCGTTGTGAGATGATGTGGTGCCAAGCCCTGTCTGGCGCAAGAGCAGCCTTGAAGTTGAGAGACTTCTTGGAAAAGTTCGCTCGCTCATGATTTTGGCAGTGATGTCAAAGCTAGATAAATAATCATCGTCCCGACTCAGTCGGGATACAGAATTCGGCTTATAGCTATATTCCAAAAACCCGTACTATTCAGTGCGGGTTTTTTGTTTTCGTGATATAATAAATGCGTATTTTTAATTATAAATATATGGAAAGTTGTCCTACTTGTCATACTCAAAAAATTGCCATCATTGGCGCTGGGGCTGTTGGTGCGACCACGGCTTATACTTTGATGTTAAAAAATTTGGCGGCGGAAATAATGTTGATTGATGTAAATGAAGCAAAAGAAGAAGGAGAAGTGATGGACATTGATGACATTTTAAGTTATGTGGAAACTGGTTCAATAAAAGGTGGAGATTTTACAGATGCCGCTAACGCGGATATTATAGTGTTGACTGCCGGTGCGGCGCAAAAACCAGGCGAAACTAGATTGGATTTGGTAAGTAAAAATAAATCAATTTATGAATCTATTTTTAAATCAATTGGAAATATAAAATCGACCGCTATTATTATTGTGGTAGCCAATCCGGTAGACATTATTACTGTATTGGTACAAAATATTTCCGGTTTGGATCGCAGTCATGTGTTTGGTACCGGTACCAGTTTAGATACCGCTAGGTTGCGAACAGAAATTGGCAAAGCCTTGGGAGTGTCCGCTCAAAATGTTGACGGATATGTTTTGGGTGAACATGGTGACACTGAATTTGATGCTTTTAGTACAGTATCTGTTGGTGGAATTTTGATAAAAGATTTTAAATTACCCAAAGCAAAATTATATGAGATAGAAGACAAAGTAAAAAATGCCGCTTACGAAATTATTAATCGCAAAGGAGCAACTTTCTATGGAATCGCGATGACTGTTTCAGACATTGTGGAAGCAATTTTATTTGATCAACATAAAATAATGCCATTGTCGGTACATTTAAATGGTTGGAATGGAATTAGTGGAGTGTGTCTGAGTGCACCAGCGGTGTTGGGGAGACAGGGGGTAGAAAAAGTGTGGCCACTGAAGTTGAGCGGATCAGAAAAAAGGAGATTACAAAAGTCGGCTAAGGCTATTAAGAAGTTTTTGTAAAATAAGAAATCAAAGTGACTGTATTGTAACTGAAATACCAAAAAGTGGACACTTTCGTGTCCACTTTTATGGGTACAGATCATTAAGACGTGGTTTGTTTTTTAATTTTTTTCAGCAAACTGTTCAGTCGGTTCTGTGATGTTTATCTATTTCACATAAGTTTTTTAACTGAATTATTTGCTAACAAAGATTTCATTTGACTTATCGCAATCTCATTTAGTTTTAACAATCTGTCCTTTTGGGACATGCTCATTTTTATAAATTCAGAATTAAGTGTTTCTAAATTAGCTAAACAAATAAGCTGATATACATCAGAATAATCTCTCATATTTCCTGCTTTATTTTTATTCAAATTTTTCCACTCCACCGCTGTCATACCAAAAAGAGCTTTGTTCAAAATATCAGCTTCATTGGCATAAGTGATGTCGACATCCTTTTTAGAAAGCTGTTGTGGAAGTATTATATTTTCTTTTATAGAGTCTGTGTGTATTCTATAATTTATTTTAGTTAAAGCTCTTTTTGCATCCCAACCCAAGACGAGTCTTTCATTTTCTTCTACTTTGAGTCTTTGAAATTCTTTGATTAAGTAGAGTTTAAATTCTGGAGAAATCCATGTAGCAAATTCAAAGGCGATGTCTTTATGGGCGAATGTGCCTCCACCATAACGTCCTGATTTATTTATTATACCAATTGCGTTCACTGTCTCAATCCATCTTTTAGGGGTAAGAGAAAAACTGTTTGAACCGGCTTCTTTTTTAAACCCATCGAATTCGATGGGTTTAAAATTAGGGTTATTTATCTGCTCCCAAATACCTAAAAATTCAATTGTGTACATTGTTCGCATCCAGTTTTGAATGATGTAATCTGTTCTTTCTGAATCTTTATATCTGGCCATATCGGTTAGTGAGATATAGTCATCTTCATTTTGTTGGAATGTGTATATTTGCAATCCTTGAGTATTTATTTTTTTCATATATTTCTAAAATTAATTTACAGATATATGTAAGTATTATATCAAAAATATAAAACCGGCTCAACGAGTCGGTTTTGTACGGTACTTGTTTCTAAAAGATTTGTGGTGTCTCTTAAAGTAAGTTTTTTATTTTCTTAAAATAGGTTTTAATTTTGTTTTTTACTTTTAACCACTTGTTAATAAACTATGTGGTAGGTCAATAACGGCCGGGCCTTTACCTTTGTAATTTGGATTTCCACTTTTCTGCTCTCGTTCTGTTCCTGAATCGTGATGATATAATCCCTTAGCGAGTTGAAAAGCACTTGCAATCCGTGGTGTAATTGGCATATTTTGCCCAATAGATTTTTCAGCCTCCATTCTTAATATTCCAAGATTGATAAATATCAGATCTCTGGCCATAGGAGCGGTGGTCTTAGAGACCCCATTGTTCTTAAAAGCAGTAACTATCAATTTTTGCGCATCAATTAATAAAGCAATGTCCCCAGCGGTTATTTTTTCATTGTTTGGTCGTCTAGTTGCAAAATTTTTAATTTGATCCCAAAATTGCGTTCCTGTTTTTGATTCTTTCCAATCACGGGGTATATCAACGATGTTGGTGAGTTCAGTGTTGCCTAGCTCAACCGAACTAACTTTTTTCCAATTCATTACCTTATATTCCTCTCTTTCAAGCGTTGTTGTTCCACTTCTTGCTAATCTCTGAGCTTGGTCAACTGCTGCTGCAATGTTGGTTGCCTTCGTTGGATCACCGTTTTCTATCACTTGAGCTGCATAAAAAAGGGCGTTATCCATCGCATGTGCAGGACTATAATATCCTTCTTTGTTTTGCGTTGCTTCTGGAGGTAAGGTTGGTAATTGTTTTTCAACAAATTGTTGTGCAGATTTAATATCCTGAATATTTGTTTTAAGACTGCTCATTTCTTTGTTGTCAGCTCTCTGTTTCACTCTATCAATAATTCCCATTGTGCTACCAAAAAATTAAACCTCATTAATCCCTGCTTCATATGGATGCATACGATTATGTTTAAAAATTTTGTAAACCCAATAAAATTATAACATCGCAGGGGGGGGTGTCAAACAATAACGTAAGATTAAATAAAAAAGATTTAGTTTGTACTAAATCTTTTTTATTTGCATTTTTTACACCTCAATAATCACCGGCAATATCATCGGACGTTTTTCTGTTTTGGTATATAAGAACTGCCCAACATAATCGCGGATTTTGTTGCGTATAAAATTGGTGTCTGCCCAGGAAAGTGGGTCGCTATCAATCACAACTTTTTTTACACGATGGCGTAAATCTTCGATGAGTTCTTTGTGTTCTTTTAGAAATACAAAGCCACGAGAAATAATATCTGGATTTTGAATTAATTTTCCGGTTTTGGAATCCACGGTGGCAATAATTACCACCATACCATCTTCAGCTAATAATTGGCGATCACGCATCACGACGTTAGTTTCATCAGACACACCCAAACCATCGACAAATACGTAGTCAGCCGGGATTTTTTCTTTCGTCAAAACTCCAACTCCATTTTGGAATTCCATTACCTGACCATTGTCAGCGATAAAAATATGATCTTTGACAAATCCGGTAGATTCGGCCACTTTGGCATTGTAATGTAACAAGAAATGGTTACCTTCAATTGGTACAAAATATTTTGGGTTGATCAGACGGATCATCAATTTGACGTCGTCTGCTTTGGCGTGGCCACCGGCATGCACATCCATCATTTGATAATGAATCACTTCAGCGCCTTTTCTAAAAAGAGTGTCTTTGAGACGTTGTACAGTGCGTTCGTTACCGGGAATTACCGAAGATGAAAATACGACAGTGTCACCAGCCATCAGACGAACGGATCGATGCTCGCCGTTGGCGATGCGCATCAGCGAAGCATTTTTTTCGCCCTGCGCGCCGGTACAAATGATCATCACTTTGTTGGCTGGATAATTTTCTACATGTTTGATATCAATAATTGTTTTAGGATGAAATTTGATGTACCCTAATTCTTTGGCAATTTCGATATTACTTTTCATTGAAAAGCCGTCCACGGCAATAACTTTTCCAGTGCGTTCGGCAATTTCAACAATTTGTTTAATGCGTGACAAGAGTGAAGCAAAGGTGCCGATAATCAAACGACCTTTCGCTTTGCCAATAATGTCATCTAGATTTGTACCAATTTCTGATTCGGAAATTTGGTGACCGCTTTGAGAAGCATTAGTGGAATCAGTCAAAAGAGCGAGCACACCTTCGCTACCAATGCGAGCAATTTTTTGTAGATCGGCGGGTTGATCGCCAGCTACCGGTTGATAATCAAATTTCCAATCACCAGTATGCACCACTACACCCTCTGGAGTATTTACCACCACACCCATAGAATCTGGAATATTATGATTCAAGTGAAAAAAACTCAATTCAAATACGCCCAATTTTAATTTATCTTTAAGGTTGATATTGTGAATGTTGAGTGGGGAAAGATTTTTGTAATCTTCTTGGCGTTTTTTAATAATAGCATTGGTCAATGGCAAACCATACATTGGAGGATAACCAAGCACTGGAATCAAATGGGGTATACCACCAATATGATCATAGTGGGCGTGAGTAATAATTACGCCGCGAATATTTTTTTCTTTGCCTTTGAGATAACCAATATTGGGGATAATATAATCGATTCCCGGCATGTCTTCTTCCGGAAACTGCAAGCCCATATCAATGATAATAATATCATTGCCATATTCGATAAAGGTGCAATTGCGGCCGACTTCTTCGAGACCGCCAACCACCATTATGCGCAATTTGTTTGTTTCATTAGCCTCACGCAAACGAGGAAAAGATGGACGCAGATGATGGGTAGGAGTGAGAGGTTTAAAAGTTGGAGTTGATATTTTTTCAATTGGAGCACGAAAAACACGAGGCTGATGAGTGCCTTGGTTGTTTTGAGGACTGCTTGTTGGATTTTTTTGTTGTGTAATCATAATTAAATTTTAGACTAAATAAATAAAAAAGAAGATGCTTCTGCAGTGGTGCAGAAAAAATAAGAGTTGAATTAAATTTGTGGGCGAAAGAGGAATTGAACCTCCACGGGATTGCTCCCACAGGCTTCTGAGACCTGTGCGTCTACCAATTCCGCCATTCGCCCAAGGGTTTATTTTATTTCTCGTTTGGTTTTGATATACCACTCATTGAGCGTGCTGAAACGATCGGCTGGACTCACAATATTTTTGATATCAATCCCATGAATGTCTTTACTGACGGCCATAATATAAGTTGGAGAATATAAGAAAACTGCCGGTAAATCTTTGGCTAAAATATTTTGGAATTTTTGGTAAAGTTTTGCACGCGCGTCAGTATCAAGAGTGGTACGAGCATCTTCGAGCAGTTTGTCCGCATCTCTATCGGAAAATTTGGCCAAGTTTAAACCTGGATATTCGCTTTGTGAGGAATGCCAGAAAGAATAAAGATCCGGATCGGCACCAACCATTTCACCATAAATCAAAATTTGGTAAGCTCTGTCTTTGAGAGTGTCACGTACAATTTGACTACTACCAACCGTCATAATATTAGTCTGGATACCGATGGTTTGCCACATTTTGGAAATCTGTTGAGCGGTTTTTACATATTCTGGAGTATCGGCCGTAGTGATAGATAATTTTAAGACATCATTTTTTCCAAGCTTGCGATAAAAACTTTGGCCGGAAGCCATCTCTGCGCGAATAACTTCGGTAATTTTGTTTTCTTCTTCAGTTGTTAAAGGTGAAATCTCTGCCGGTGGTCGATTTTTTGTTGTCGATTTTTTGTTGATAGTTTTTGTTTTTTTGTTGGTAGTGGTCACTGTATTGGTAGATGTATCTTTGGTTAGTTGTTTGCTTAAATTTACACTTTTTAAAATTTGTTCATGACGAATTTTGAAATATTCTTCCGGTTGTAATCGTGGCCATTTTTTATCTAACAATTGATTGGCACTAGCGATGTCAAAAGTAGTCTTTTTTATATTTTCATTATAACCTAAATTTCCTGGTAAAATTGGCGCTTCAATGGCGGTACCATCTCCACCCAATGATTCTTTTATTAAAGTATTTTTATCAATTGCTTGGGCTAGAGCCAGTCTGAGATCGTCGTCTTTTAATTCGGTCGCAACACTTTTGTTAAAAAACAAAGCGGTGTATTGGGGGAGCTGTAGATTAAAAATGTTTAAATTTTTACCACTAACTTTATCTTTTAGATTGTGAGGAATAAAACTTAGAGCGGATACATTTTGACTACGCAAGGCGGCGACAGCTTCGGTTTGATTATTAAAAATTTTAAAAGTTAAATTTTTTAGATATGGTTTTTGGCCATAATAGTTTTCATTGTTTATTAGACTATAACTTTGGATTGTACCGGTATTGTCTTTGACCATTTTTTCAAATTTCCAAGCGCCTGAACCAACCGGTTGGATGTTGAATTTGGCCAATCTAATGTTGTTTGGTTGAATTTCTGACCAAGTGTGTTCTGGTAAAATCCCCAGTGTTAAAGCATCTAAAAATGGAGTATAAGTAGTTTTTAAGGTAAATCGGATAGTATTTTCATCAGTTTTTTCAACGCGTACTCCTTGAAAAGAAGTAATAAGCGGACTGCCGGTTTCGGCATTTTGTAAAGTTTCAAAAGTAAATAAAATATCGTCAGTGGTTATCGGTTCACCGTCTGACCATTTCAGATTTTTTTTCAATTCAATGTCATAAGTTTTTTGATCTTCGGCAATTGTATATTTTTCAGCCAAATCGGCAACGAGTTTTTTATTGTTGTCGTATTTGAATAAACCGGAATACACTAAAGAAGAAATATCGGCATCGACATCGTTGGTTGAAGAAAATAGTGGATTGATATATTTTGGTTGGCCGATAAGCGCCTCAGAATATTCACCACCAACTTTTGGGGTTAATAAAGAATGAATAGAAATGGCATAAATAGCCCAACCGGCAAGAGTCAAAAATAACACTCCAGTCGCCGACCAAATCGTTTTTTTTTCAGTTGTGCTTAAAAAACTTCCCAAATATTTGAATTGAGACCAGCTAGGAAAAGCGTGTGGTTTTATTTGCCTGAGAAGTTTGAGATCGTAGTGACTGCTCGGGCCGGACTTGTTTGAGCGTTTAAAATGCGCAAACAAAGAGGAAAAATTCCAGCTCATGAAGAAAAATTTAAAATTTGATTTTGAAGTTGTACAATTTTTAGATAACTAAACGTACAATAGAAATGACGAAGAAAATGATGACTGTCCCAATAGTAATATAATGTAGGATTTTGTCTAGACCGCGTTTGGTACTATAGACATTGCCGGAACCGCCAAAAACACCACTTAAACCGGTGCCTTTTTGTTGTAAGAGTACTGTAACTGTCAGAACAATGGCCAAGATTAGCTGAATTGAGTTAAGGATAATTTCTTTCATAACAAATTAATTGGAAATGATTGAGGTAAACTGGCTTCACTATACCACTGAAATGCCAAAAATGTCAATGGCTGTATTGATTTTTATTAACTTATGGTATAATATGGCTACTTAATATTTTTTTTATGGCAAACAACAATTTGGGGCAACCTTTGCGGTGGTATCAACGTTTTAGTAGTGTGATGTTGGTTGGCGTGGCGGTGTCGGTGGTTGTTTTTATTTTGTTAGTAGCCGGATTGGCCGGATATTATTATTGGCAAATTCGTAGTGGTAATGGACAGGTACTTTTTGATAAATTTTATGGTAATTTTACGGCGGATATAAAAAATAACAATTCTGCCGGAAAAATAAATCGCGCGGATTTGGAAATATCCAATGCGCCATTTTTAGGCAGTAATAATCCCAAAGTAACTATTGTTGAGTTTATAGATTTTAAATGTCCAAACTGTAAAGCCGCCGCTCCGATAATGCGCCAGGTAATGCAAAAATACGGCAATAAAGTAAAATTAATTATTAGAAATTTCCCAGTTGAAAGTACTCATCCAGGTGCAAATCAGCTTTCGATGGTCGCGATGTGTGCGTATGAACAGGGATATTATTGGCCGTTGCATGATTGGTTGTATGAGCAACAAGATAATTTCGGTACAAGTTTGAGTGATACAGACATAGATTCTTTGGCCTTTCAGTTTGGTTGGGAAGCAAGTAAAATGAAAACTTGTTTGGCTAATCCAAATGTAAAAGTAACCGTTAATAAAGATTTTGCCGATGGTTATCGGTTTGGAGTAGGTGGTACGCCGACATTTTTCATCAATGGTGAAAAAGTCGAGGGAGTGATACCGTTTAGCGCTTGGGAATTATTTTTAAATAATGTAAAGTGACAACCACAGTTGTCATCCCGAGGAAGCATTACGACCGAGGGATCTACTACTAATACTAATATTATTTTATGAGGACAAAAATTTTAGTCGGGTTGATGTTTTTTTCTTTGCTTGTGCCGGTTTTTGTAAAAGCTGAAATTTCGCCTGAGCTGAATACGCTTTGTTGGAGACACAAAGATTGTGATGATACTAGAAAGAAGTTTGGAGCCGTAGATGGAGATGGTGGTTGGTTCCAAGAGGCGCCATGTACTGGCGAATGGGGTAAATGTTTGCCGGTAGGTAAAGCTACAACTGAAATCGCTTTTGGTGGCAAAAAAGAGTTTTCTAATATTGGTGTTTTTTTAACAACTAATTATAATATTGCTCTAACTATTGCTGGAATATTAGCGGTAATTATGATAATTGTAGCGGGTGTACAATGGGTAGCCTCTGGTGGAAATAGTGAGATGATCACTAGTGCCAAAAAAAGAATTGGCGGGGCGTTGACTGGACTATTCATTGCTTATTTGTCATATACTATTTTGAACACAATCAATCCGGCGATGGTGAATCTTCGAATGCCACAAACTTTTATGATTAGGCCGATTAATGTGGTTAAAGGTAATTATTGTGTAGATTTGGAAAAGCCATGGAAAGTGGCTCCTGTAGCTAGCGAAAAAGATACGCCAAAAGATAGTGATTGGATTGATCCGTTTGTAGAATTGAATACAGAAGATATTTGCAAAGAGAGCACAGGCCTATTCAGATCAGTAAATCCGCTAAGAGATGACAAAACTAAATGTGGTCAAAAATATTTAGTCAAAGATGGTGGTGGGGCGACTTGTATGGGAAGTATGTGTGACAAGAAAACTAATGTTTGTGATCATGGCAAATGCGTGGTGTTTGGGGAAGGAGCAGAAGGGGGAGGAATTGGTGGAGAAATTAAGTATCATGGTACCAAATGGCTTGAAAAAATTGATTTGTATGTTTCTTGTGGAATAGAATCTTTTAAAGTGGATAATATAGATACTAGTGAAAGTTCTGAAAAATATTTGTTTAATGCCGAAAATATAGAAAAAGGCGTAACAGAATGCAAAGCCAAATCGCGAGAAGTAGAAGGATATTTTTTTGCATTAGAGATTAAAGATCCCGGCAAAATTAATGATGTTTGGTATGGTGGCACATCATTTTGTGAAAATATTACAGGTGAGCCGAGCTGTGGTATTACTGGTTCAAACTGGAGGGATATTAATATGCAAAATTTTAACAATTCTTTGTTGGGTAGTGCTGGGCAATTAATACCATATGAAAATGCCAAAAAAGGATTTTTGTGTAAGTTAAATTTAGGGAACGATGTTGTAATGCCTCAACTTGGCATAACAATTGGTGGGTATATTGGGTCTGGTCTTTATGAAAA
>JAVHOZ010000086.1:0-1472 GCA_036170335.1 Candidatus Magasanikiibacteriota bacterium
ACCGGAAGACCAAGACGAATTGGTTGGTTAGATTTAGTACAAATCAGACAATCGGTTCGTACTAGCGGACTAACCGAAGTAGCTATAACAAAACTAGATGTAATGTCCGGATTAAAAGAAATAAAAATTTGTATGGCTTATGAGGTAGATGGACAAATAACCACGGAAATGCCAGCCAGTTTGGAAAAAATCAGAAAAGCCAAACCTGTTTATAAAACCATGGATGGGTGGGATGAAATTCCAAGTGAAGATTTTTCCAAAATAAAAGCCGGTAATTACAATGACTTACCAAAAAATCTCCGAGAATATATTGAATTTGTAGAAGAAAAAATTAAATGTCCAATCACCTTTATTTCTTGCGGACAAGATCGAGAAAAAACAATTCTTAGACCTTTGTAAGATAAGCTCGTTCTGAAGTTTTTTGTCTAAATTGTTTATATTTTTCAACGGCACTTCTAGCTAATACTGCAGCCAAACCAGTATATTCTTTCGGATCGATCACTGCTAAAAGTTGATTCTTAACTTGTTGTGAAGCAGGCAACTCTTCGATGAAAGCAACTAAATCGTTATTACTAATACTTTTTCCACGAGTTTTTTCTTTCAAAAGATTATAAGCATCTTCAACACCGTGCACTCGCAAAATTGTTTGGATAGCTTCACTCACAATCTGTGGATTTTCTGAAAGTTCTTTTTTAGCATATTCCAAATCTGGATGCACTAAACCAAAAGCAATATTTAAATGCTCTACCGCTATCAAAAGATAGCCGACAATTTCTCCAAACGATCTGCCCCAATCATGATCGGACAAATCACGCTGTAAACGAGAAATGTCTAGCTCGTTGCTCAGACCATTGATGAGCGCGTTCACTTTTTTGCAATTTCCTTCCGCTACTTCAGCAAACCAAGGATTAATTTTGTGCGGCATTACCGATGAGCCAACGTGAGAAGCAATTTTTGAAAAATACATTGTCTTCAGACCACCATAAAGTGAAAGATCTTGAGAAATATCTTGAATAATATTATTGATCTCCTGCAAGGCTTGAAAAGTTCGTATCACATCGTGTTGCGGTCCACGCTGATCGGTCCACAAACACACTTCAAAACCAAACCTATTTGAAAGTTCTTGGGAATAACCAATCCAGTTCAGATCCGGATGTGTCGCCACAAAAGCATTGTAGTTACCAACTGCACCATTGATTTTAGTTTCTAAAGTAATGCTGTGTAAACGTGAAAGGCCGTCCACCAAACGAGATAGGTAGTTTGCATAAATTTTTCCAAATGTGGTGGGACTAGCTGGCTGAAAATGGGTTCTGGCCATGACAGGATCCGAGGCAAATGTTGTTGAAAGTTGCTCCAACAGATCAGTTATTCTATATACATTGGGAACAAAAACTTTGTTAATTGCTTTAGACAGCATGGTTTTTTGAGCCACATTTATAGTGTCCTCTGAAGTTAAAAAAATATGAATAAAC
>JAVHOZ010000087.1:0-7268 GCA_036170335.1 Candidatus Magasanikiibacteriota bacterium
CGCTTTTGGCTGGATATGGTTCCACACCAGCGTCTTTGATAGTCTTTAGACGCCCAACACGGGTTTCAAATTCGTTAATTTCTTCAGTCATAAAAATTGAATAATAACTGGTTGATTATAGCAGTTCTTGCTCAAAAAGTCAAAAAACCCCAGATTTTTTCTGGGGCAAAATTTTATTTGATAGCTGTGATTTCGTAAATCTGTTTTCCGGCTGGTGTGACTACTTCGACTTTGTCTTTTACTTGGTGCTTTAGAAAAGCTTGTCCAAGTGGTGATTCGTTGGAAATGTAGCCTTTGAGCGGGTCGATTTCTTGTGGTCCAACAATCGTATAATCTTTGGTTTTGCCATTAATATTTACTGTAACAGTGCAGCCAATTGTCACAACATCATTATCGGAACTCTTTTTGATTATTTCAGAATTTTGGATTAAATATTCCAATTCCTTCACTCTTCCTTGCGTCCAAGACATATCTTCGCGAGCTTGATGATACTCCGCATTTTCTGACAGATCACCTTGTTGTTTGGCTTCGTCGATGCGTTTAGCGATGTCGGGGATAGTTTTGTTGGTAATTGTTTCTAGTTCAGCTTTTAAATTATTTAAACTAGCTTCGGTTACGTATTGTACATTTGACATATAAAAAAATAAAATAAACTCGCAAAGAGTTCGTACAATAATGATAACAGATTTGGTATTAATGTGTCAAATATTTTTTCCCCCACCAACTTAGAAAATCATTGGCGATCGGCATACTGACAGTGGATCCTTGTCCGCCTTCTTCGATTAACACGGTGATTACAATTTGGGGATTTTCATAAGGGGCAAAAGCAGTAAACCAGGCATGCTCAGGTTTGGTACTGTTCCATTGGGCAGTACCAGTTTTGCCAGCGGAGGTAAATGGGAGAGTTTGCAATAGTTTACAACTTCCAGTTAAGACACATTCACGCATCCCTTGTTGAACAATTTCTATAGTTTTGGAAGAAACTACTTTGATATTATTTTGCGGAAAAGAAAATTTTTCTATTTTGGAACCATCCGAGGAAAGTTGTAAAGCAACATGTGGTTTTATTATTGTTCCACCATTGGCAAAAGCAGCTGTCCAGACCGCCGCTTGCAATGGAGTTACCAATAGATCACCTTGTCCAATAGATAAATTGTAAGTATCACCAACATACCACTGCTCACCTTTGATAGTTTTTTTCCATTCCTTACTTGGCAAAAACCCAGTTGATTCATTTGGCAAATCGATGCCGGTTTTTTGGGCTAAATTAAATTTGTGCATGTACTCCAAAATTTTGTCGACACCTAAACCGGTAAAATTTCCGAAACCTCCGCCAATATAATAAAAGAAAGTGTTGACTGACCAAGCCAAAGCTTTTGTTACATTCGTTATACCGTGCCCTCCTGCTTTCCAATCTTTAAAGTACCACTTCCCTACTTGCAAACCACCATTACTTAAAAATGTTTTGTTAATGTCTATTATTTTTTCTTCTAGCGCGGCAGCCGCTATGATTGGTTTGACGATAGATCCAGATGGAATATTTCCACTAATGGCTCTATTAAATAACGGTTTGTTTGGATCATTGATATATTTGTCATAATCTTCTTGTTTAATTCCACTAGAAAAAAGATTATTGTCAAAACTTGGCCAGCTAACTAACGCAATAATTTCGCCATTTTTAGGATTAAGCGCAATCGCGGAAATGCGATGTTCACCTTTTTTGGCGATAAAATCTTTTATTAGTTGTTCTAATTTATTTTGAGCTTCCAAATCAATTGTTAACCATAAATTTTTACCGGGAGTTGGTGGTTCTTGTGAAATCGTATTTTGTTCTCGACCGCTAGAATTTACTTCGTTTTTTTTACGTCCATAAATTCCCCTAAGATTATTTTCATATTCTTTTTCTATGCCAGACTTTCCGATATTATCTGAAACCAAATATCCTTTAGAATGATTTTCTACCAATTCTTCGTCGTTTAATTTCCCTAAATATCCCAGTACATGAGATAATGATATAGTACTACTGGCTTGATTATTGGAAAAAATATAATTACGCTTTGTACCGCCTTCTATCAACACTCCAGGCATTTGGGCACTATCAATATATATTTTTAGTGAAGTATCATAATCTAAATTATCTTTTAAAACCAAAGATTCATAACTATAATTTTTATATTTTAAAAGTAATTTTTGAATATAATCTTCTGTTAGTCCGGATATAGAGGCAAGTTTAAAAATTACTTCTTGTTTTTTTATTTTATCGGTTGGAAGATCTTGGGGGATGATAGATAAAGAAAAGTTTGGCACATTTTGTACTAGCTGTTTACCGAAGCGATCGAAAATTATTCCTCTTTCGGCGACTATTGGCCTGATGCGAATGCGATTATTTTCCGCGAGATTATAATAATAGTCCCCTTTTAAAATTTGAGCATAAAAGCTTCTAAATAATATGGTGGCCATTCCTAAAAATAAAACGATTACAAAAAATAACAATCGTTTGTTTAAAATACTTTTTCCTAAATATTTACGTGTCCCAACGGTGGTAGTGTGTTTGGATAAGTTTTTTTCCAGATGGATATTTTCTTCTACCCAATCATGTTTGAATCTGCCTTCCAATTTTTTCCAATTCTGATCATCGGATTGAATTTCAAATAATTCGGCACTCATATTGTTTGTGAAGTTTCCAGTATATATTCCGGACGCAAACGTTTTATAAAAATAGAAGAAATTAGATAGATTAATGATAATGTACAAGCGGTAATTAATGCCTCGTTGAAAAAAGTTCTGATTAAGATGGGCGAAAAAGCAATCTGGTGGTTTCGAATCAAAGAATTACAGTATGTTAGTAATATATATACCAATCTGTAAGTAATCATAGTTATTAAACCGATGAAGAATACAATAACCAGAGAACGATTGGTAAAAATATTTAGTAATAACCAGTTCGCAATTAGTAGGGCGGAAATTTGAGCGAAACTTTCTAGTCCAAATGGTGAAGTATAAAACAATTCACAAACCAACAAAACATAGGTGGCCACTAAAATGTATCGTTGACGAGGATTGAAAATAATTAACCAAAGAAAAACAACCATAATAATATTTAGCAAGTCGATTGGTTGATGAAAAATAGTGCGCCAAGATAAATGTAAAATTATTAAAAAATTAGCCAGTAAGAAGGTTGTTATTTTTTTTACAATATTTCTTAAATACATACTATTGGGTAGACAATACTCCAACAAAATTTATCTTTTCATAATCTACTGCCGGTGTGATGATGGCTTGTTGAAAAGGTTGATAAGATTCATTTTCGACGGCGGCTACTTTTCCGATAATTAAACCTCGTGGTATCCCAATTTCCAGTCCGGAGGTAATAATTTCATCGCCAATAATAATGTTTTCATTACGTGGAATAAAAGTCATTTTGATACTTAAACCAAAACCGCCTTCGATTACTCCCAAACTATGATCCGAATTTAAAATTGTGGCGGCGATTTTACTTTGATTATCGCTGAGTACTCTGGCAAAAGAAAGATTGTTTTCTAATTTTATAATTTTGCCTATTAAAATCCCATCGCCATAAATAACCGGCTGATCGTTTTTTATACCGTCATTTGATCCTCGGTTGAGAATAATAATTTGATCAGCAGTATCCAAATTTTTGGCGACGATCTCGGCAGTTATTATGGTGGACGAACTGTGTTTTTTGAAATTTAACTGATTTTTTAATTCAAAATTTTCTTGTTCGAGAATTTTATTTTTAATTATTGATTGATCGTTGATTGGTGTGGTGGTTGTATTTGGGCATAAATTTGCCTTTGTATTATTTTGAAATTTAGTGGTGATCGGTCTTAAAGCCAAAACTACAGTATCGCTTATTTTATTTTCGATAAAATTTAGGATACCCAAATAATGAAGAAAAATTATTGAAAAAAAAATCCCTATCACCAGTAAGTAGGTTTTTTTAAACGAGTAATATCGCATAATTTATCGTCTATGAAGCGGTGAATAGATAGCCACTTCTTTTAATAATTCATAATCATCCAGCAACATCCCGTTTCCACGCACAACGCAAGTGAGTGGGTCGTCCGCAATTCTTACTGGAATTTCAGCGGCTCTGGCAATAAGACGATCTATTCCTCGTAAAAGAGCACCGCCACCAGAAATTAAAATGCCGCGTTCATGAATATCGGCTACTAATTCTGGTGGTGAAGTTTCCAAAGTAGCTTTGACATTGTCCACAATTGTTCGTAAAGATTTGATTATGGCTTCACGTACTTGAGAATCGTTGATCATTATTTCTTTTGGTAGTCCACTTAACAGATCGCGACCGCGCATTGGGTATTGGAGTGCTTCCGGTAATTCTATTGCTGATCCAATTTTCATTTTTATATCTTCGGCTTGACGTTCACCCAACAATAAATTAAATTCATCTCGAGCATATTGAACAATATTACGATTGAGTTCGTCGCCGGCTATTTTGATTGATTTCCAATTTACTACACCACTAAGTGATATCAAAGCAATTTCAGAAGTACCGCCACCAATTTCAACAATCAAATTTCCGATTGGTTCGCGGACTGGCATGCGAGCGCCGATAGCGGCGGCCATTGGTTCCTCGACTACCCATACTTCTTTGGCGCCGGCGTTGGTAGCGGCATCAGCGACCGCTTTTCTTTCTACTTCGGTGATTTCCAGTGGCGCGCCAATTACCACTCTAGGACGTGATAAAAAATTCTTTTCGTCTTCGTTGATTTTGTCGATAAAATATCGTAACATTTTTTCAGTTACTTCAAAATCAGAAATTATACCACCCATTAATGGACGCGGGGTGATGATATGGGGAGGAGTTTTGCCGACCATTTCTTTTGCTTGACTACCGACAGCTAAAATTTGTTCAGTGCGAGTATTGATAGCTACTACACTCGGTTCGTTGATAACGATGCCACGGTTTTTTACATATATCAAAGTATTGGCTGTTCCCAAGTCAATCCCAAGCTCTTTTCTGAAGCGATCGAATAGTGAATTAAACATAATCCCGATTATTGTATTTGCGTCCAGTTACAATCGCTCCCTCCAGAACTATATAGAGCAATGCCAACAAGATAGCATTCCACCAAAATAATAAATTAAATTGCAAAAGAATTAAAGATAAAATTATGAATGCGCCAAATAAAATTCCTTGTTTAAAAGTTCTTTTGACTTGACGAAAAATCATTTCATCTTTATCTGTTTTTCGTTTTTTTAAAAGCAAACCAATCACTGAAAAAATCCCTACTGTTCCTAAAAATAAACTGGTATAAAAAAAAGCAAATCCAACCAGACCAGCTTGTTCGGGAGAAATATTGAATAAAATAAATAACCAAGCTATCCAACACATAATAGTGCCGGTGGCCATCAATAACAAGTATTGTTTCAGGGTCATAGTAAATTAAGAATACACCAAAAAAAACGGTTTGACAAGTGGTTCATTTTGGCTAACTTAAGACAAATATCTTATATTTTTCACCATCGAATTGCCACATTTGGAGTTAACTTTGCTTATTAAGTCGGCTTCCCTCATCCTTATTTCTTGAGCCATTATCGAACTAAGACAGGCAATTACTAGATTTCCGTTTTTTACATACATCGCTTTGGCAAGTTTTTTACCATTTTCTCCCCAATATTCTTCAATAAAAATATTGGCCATGTCAACAGCGGCGGCTGATAAGACACCTTGCATAAAAGGCGATTTTTTACCTTTGCTCATCAAAATTTCACCCATTGATTTCATCATACGCGAAAGTCACAGATGTCTTTAAAATCACAATATTTACAATTTTCTTTATCTGGATTTGGTGTAAAGTTTTGTTTTTTGATTTCAGTAATTGTTTTGATAAGCTTTTCTTTTTCTTTCTCGATATCTTTGTCACTACCTTTGAAGCTAACAGAAGTGTTATCGTTTAAGAAATAATATCGCAATTCCCCCACCTCACCCATTTCACGCAATTCCATTACGCTTTCGTTGGCAATTTGATAAATCAGAAGTTGACGTTTTTCGTCTGGTTTTAATTTATCTTTTGGTTTGCCAGTTTTGTAATCAATAATAGCGATTTTTCCGTCAGCCATGCGATCGATGCGATCTATTGTACCTTTGACCACATGATCACCAATTCGGAATTTGAATCCTGCTTCCAGAGTGATCGGCACGGTCCAACCATTTTTTTCACCCTGCTGATAAAAGCCTTCCAAAATTTTCTCACCCATTTCTTTGTATTCCTTTTTTTGTTGTGGAGAATAATACCAAGTGTCTTGCCACGAAGATTGATAAAGTTCGAAAAGTTCGTCTTTGGTCGGCACTTTTACTTCTATATTCGGAATTATATTTAGTTCTTTTACTTTTTCATAAAATTTTTGCAAAGTACTATGCATTGTTTTTCCAAATACAAATACGCCTTTGCCAAATGTAGGTATTTTTAAAATAAATTGAAAACGATATTGCCAAGGACATTTGTCGTAGGCCTGAAGTTGGGAGAAGGAAAATTCATTTGGGATTGGTAAATTTAATGCCGGTTTATTTTCGTTTTGTTTTGACGAGTTAAAAGCGATATTTTTTCCAACTACGATTGACTCGCGACTCATCGGTGTGAGATTGGTTTCTTCCAGTTCCAAAATAAATTTGGAAAGTTTCTTTTCTTTGGCACCACCATAATCTTTGGCGGCGGTGAGATATAATCCTTTTTTGGCGCGAGTAATTGCTACATACAATAGACGCCGTTCTTCTTGTAGATGAACATCACCATTTGGTAAAGCCCCTTCGCGCACGAGTGCATCTGGCAATTCGATATCACCACCACGAGAAATAGTTGGAAATCTTTGATCAACCATGTTTGGTACAAACACATAATCAAATTCCAAGCCCTTGGATTTGTGAATACTTAAAATTTGAACAGCATCGTCACTACCATCTATTTTCATGTCTTCGCCGTCATCACCAGATTCCAAAACAAAATCAAAATAATTTAACCAGGCGTGCACAGTAGTGTCGGTGTTGCTCTTTTGAAAATCTTCAATTTTGGAAAATAAAGATTGTAAATTAAAAATATCATTTTGATATTTCTCTGGATTATCACTTAATAATTTTAAATATCCCGAAGCCTCCCAAAAATGATAAAGCACTTTTCCAACTGGACTGTTTTGGCAAAGTTGTGATCCTTTGAATATTATCGTCAACAATTTTTTAACTTTTTCGGTACCATTTTCAGATATTTTTAAATGTTCTTGTTCAATAT
>JAVHOZ010000088.1:0-27928 GCA_036170335.1 Candidatus Magasanikiibacteriota bacterium
GACCAATTCTACGCCCGCATTTTCAAATTTGTCTTCTACTTCGATTTCTTTGGCGACTGTCACACCATCTTTGGTAATAGTTGGCGCGCCATAGCTCTTACTCAAAACCACATTACGCCCGCGTGGCCCCAAAGTTACTTTAACCGCATTGGCCAAAATATTTACCCCGTTTAAAAGTTTGTGACGAGCATCATCACTGTATAAAATTTGTTTTGCCATATAATTTATAAATTATTATTTGATGCAGCTGGTAAATTAAGAAATCGTGGCGACAATATCATTTTTATCTTCGCCAGAACCAACGTATAAAATTTTATAGGTTTCTTCATTGCTGCCTTTGCCGACTTTAATTTCCTCTCCCCCCCATTTTTTGAATAACACCCTGTCGCCAACTTTCAAATTTAATCTGATGACAGCTTCACCGTTTCCCACAGCCACGATCTCACCTTCTGCTTTTTTTTCTTTATCCACATTTGATGGCAGGACAATACCCGAGGCAGTCACCTCTTCTTCTTTAGCCGGTTTTACCAAAACCCGATCACCTAATGGTTTTATATTCATATATATAAAGTTAATAAACAATTAATTAATTTTTAGCACTCACTTTATCTGAGTGATAAACTATGTATAATTTTAATGGTTTTTAAAAAAATGTCAATACCCGACGCCCGATCAAATATCCACAATATTTTTTGGCTAAATAAAGAAAAAATCAGGGTTGGGAACGAACTTTGCTCGCCGTCCACTTATTGTCTGGACTATGCCTGTCTATGGTCTAGCCCGGAACTATGGCGTGCGAGAGAGTCTGTTCCCAACTCTAACTTCTTGTAAGTATTAATCTTACTCTTGTTGAACTTTTGTGTCAACGTTGATATATTTAATGGACAACCCCATCATCAAACAAAAAAATATCAACCCAGTAAACATACTTGCACTCCAATGATCAAATAATCCGGCAAAAAGTATAACTAAAAGTGGTGAAAAAAGCCAATTGATTTTTTTTCGAATGAAAAATAATAAATAACCTAATAAAAATACGCCAGTTACCCCCCATTCAGCTATAAATAATAAATAAATATTGTGAACCGGTTTCAAATCGCCGGCAGAATATTTTGGATACAGACTATGAAGCGCAATAGTATAATTTCCCGGACCAACGCCAACTAAATAATTTTTTGAAAAAACCTGTCGAAACTCCGACAACTGATTGGTGCGTTGCGATAATGACATTTTTTCTAAACGATTATTCAAATCAAACCGAGAAAAAATTAGTGGTTTGAAAATAACTAACAAAATAAAAATAATCAAAGCATAAACTCCAATTTGTTGCCAAAATAATTTTCCGGTATTTTTTTTAATTATCAAAATCAACAAACCAACAACCAGCGCTAACCAAGCACCCCGCGCAAAAGAAAAAAATAACCCCAACAAAATCATTACTTGACCAATCAACAATAAAGTTTTTATTTTTCTATTTTCATTTTGACAAATTAAAATTACTCCCAATACAAAAACCGCTGCCAAATACATTCCCAATGAATTTGGCCAACCAAAAGCACCATAAGCTCGTAACCAGCGTTCATCTCCCACTTCCACTACCGCCACCCCCAACTGATATGGATCCTGCACTGCCATTCCCAGCCATTTGTTGGCAGGAATGTATTGCAGAAAAAATTGCCATATCCCAAGTATGGCTTGCAACACTCCACCGCCCCAGACAGCCAACGATAGTTTTTTAAAATCCAATCGGCTTTGTAGAATTATAAAAATCAAACAAAAACCGGATATTAGCCAATTCAAATATTGCCAAGTAACAGCGCGATTGGTACTAGTAAATAAAAACAATGACAAAATACCAAAAAAACTTAACAATATTTTTATTAAACGTTTTTTATCAAAATGTTTAATAAATAAATCACTAAAATTGTTACTAATTTTTTCAACTAAAAATAATAAAATTATAACCCCGAGCAATATTTCGGTACCATACAAAGACAAACTACCATATTCCCAAAAATCACTACCAATATACGCCGTTTGATAAATAGATCTGGTCTGCCACGGCAAAACAAACAAAAATATTAACAGCAACCAGTTTTTAATTTCACTAAATTTGATTTTCATACGATCGTATTTTTTCTTCCCATTGTTTTGCACAATCTTGACGTGTGTCATTTTCATGCAATTTGATAACTTCGTCGTTTAGAACTACGCCATTATCATTGAATCGTGTTTTTTCTTTTGTGCTTAATTTCATTTTCAACATCTGCCAAGCATGTGCTTGTTTTTCCAATAAATTTCCATAAGCGCCACACCACATCGTTTGCCAAGTTTTTTTCCAGATTTTTGCTACACCACCTCGCTGTACTAAATTTAAAAAACTAAAATTATTTAATAAATTTGGAAAATAATCTTTGAGCCAATAGTTGGCGGACAAAAAAATCTTCCAACAATTATCGGGATCAAAAATTGGCACCATCTGGGTTGTCCAATAAGCAAAATGAATATCGTTGTCACATGCCTTTAGTTTTTCCAAATTCAAATTGTTATCACCAACAAAAAATGACAAGCAAATTTTATCACGATTTTTATCACCGTAAGTGCGTAGATGTAAAATCCGCAAAATTAAATTGGTAAAAAATCGCACCAACCAGACCCGTCCATGTTTGGCAACAATAAAAAAATCAATGTCGCTATTTATTTCAGCTGTACCGGCCGCAACTGTATTACAAACAAAAACCGCCTGTAAAAACGGCACGCTACGGATAAATTTAACTGCCCGTCGGGCTTTTTTTAATTTTAATTCTGAAGTAACC
The DNA here is from genome assembly GCA_036170335.1 of Candidatus Magasanikiibacteriota bacterium. GTDB lineage: Bacteria > Patescibacteriota > Patescibacteriia > Magasanikbacterales > GWA2-37-8 > CAIOJG01. Next base: position 2,817 of record JAVHOZ010000088.1, read on the forward strand.
AAACTACGACGTCTATTTTCTACTGTTTCTATTCTATTAGGCAAGAAAAAATAACCATATTTTTCTTCAATCTGATTCTGATTTTTCATTTCTTCCAGAGTCGCCAACAAAAATGAAAAGTCAGCAACTTCATATCGATAAAGCCAATTTTTTATTTCCGTAGCAGTCAACGGATAAGCACTCAGATCAAAATAAGCCAAAGTTTGCAAAACTGCTTTTTTTAAAGGCTGTTTTTCCATACACACGCCATTTTTCTTTCTATTGCTGGTTAGTTTCACTAGTCGCCACCCCACCTAAAATTTTATTATCAATAAATTTATTAGTTTTTTCTGATTCAATATTTGTTTCAACAACTACCGCATCGTCTACTATTATTTTATTGCTAATTTCCAACACTTGATTGGTTTTGATTAAAAAAGTACGACCGCTCAAAAAAGACGGTCGCACGATATATTGATAAACAGTTTGAGTTTCAGCCAAAAAATTTATTTCACTTATTTTGCCCAATTTTATTCCCGATTTCGTAACTACCGGTATTTTTTTTAATTGATGCAAATTGATGATCATATAAATTTTATTTTTTAACCACTTCGCCTTCGATTGCGTTATTATTATTTCCTATTTTAGTGTCTATTAAATTATTGTTCGTTTCAATTGGATTTTTCTTGGCCATATAATATTGCTGACCAGCCATTAAAATAGTGCTCCAAAACCAATACAAAGTTAATCCCGCCGGCAAACTAAAACCAATAAGTACCGTCATCGCTGGCATCATATACAACATTTGTTTATTCATCATTACCATCATATTTTCATCTTTACCACCAGCCCCAGCTACTTTTGGAGGTTGTTGACGGTTCATAGTCTTGGCTTGAAGATATTGAGCGCCACCGGCCAAAACCGCTAAAACAACATTTGGTTTGGATAAATTCAAAAACCAAAATGAAACTGGATTGATAGTCCCGGGATTAGCGATAAAAGGATACAATGACCCAGACAAATTGGTAGAAGCCAAACCATCACGCATCACCCAATACAGAGCAATCAAAATCGGCAATTGAATAAGTAAAGGCAAACAAGACGCAAACGGATTTACTTTATTATTTTTATACAACTCCATAGTTGCCTGCGCGATTTTTTGTTGGTCACCAGCGTATTGTTTTTTTAAAGCTTCAAGTTTTGGTTGAAGTTCTTGCAATGATCGTTGCGCTTTAATGGACGAAGCGGTCAAAGGATAAACTGCCAAACGCAACAACACAGTGATTATCACAATCACCAAACCCACATCGTGACCCGGCAAAATATTATACAAACCAACAAAAATATTAAATAGTGGTTGGTACAAAATAGCGTGAAAAATAGCTGAAAACATAAAAAATAATTTTATTCTTCTTTAGATTCTTCTGGAGACGCTTCGATTTCAGCTGGTAATTCATCACTACTGGTTTCTTGTTCACCACCCAAATCTTTTAAGTTTATTTTCCAACCGGTCAATTCACTAGCCAAACGTACATTTTGTCCACTGCGACCAATCGCCAAAGAAAATTGATCTGAAGCTACTTGTACATCGGCGGTTTTTTCAGATTCATTTAATTCAACTGAAGAAATTTTTGCAGGAGAAAGGGCTTTGGAAATATAACTCGCCGCGTCATCCTTGAATTCAATAATATCAATTTTTTCTCCGCCCAATTCTTCGATGATAGTATTGATGCGACTACCGCGCTGACCGATACAAGCACCAACCGGATCAATCGCTTCATCATCGGTTTGCACTGCGACTTTACTGCGATAACCGGCATCACGAGCAACACCTTTTATTTTTACTACTCCACTTTCAATTTCTGGAATTTCTTGTTTAAAAATTTCTTCCACCAAACGACCGGTCGATCGTGAGAGCAAAATTTCCGGACCGCGTGGACCCATATTGACAGACATCACATAAAATTTCATACGAGCGCCAGGGCGATATTTATCACGCTCAATCTGTTGCTCACTCAACAATAAACCAGTAACTTTTCCAAGATCCACCAACACTTTGCGACCTTCCGCGCGCTGAATCGTCCCCATGATAATCTGACCCTCTTGTCCTTTAAAATCACCAAAGACCATATTACGTTCCGCTTCACGGATTTTTTGGATAATAACTTGTTTGGCTGTCTGAGCAGCCATACGTCCAAAAGACCCAGAAATTTCCAACGGAATTTCCATCACTTCACCCAATTTTACTTTTTTGTTAATTTTTTTAGCCTCAAGCATCATCAGTTCGGTTTTTGGATTGAAATGAGGCAGATCTGAAATTTCTTCTTCAGTCAATTCACGATCCTCTTCACGCGCTTTTTCACGGCGTTTAGTCATTTCTTCTTGAGCATTTTTTAATACTTCCTCATCGATATCCTCAACCACCGTTTTGATATCCCAAGCTTGCATATTGGCAGTTTCAGGATCAAATTTTACTTTGATATTTTGTTGTTTATTCCCAAAATCCTTGCGATAAGCGGCGGCTAGAGCGGTTTCGATAGTTTCCATGACAGCTTCGTAGGATAAATTTTTCTCCTCACAAAGCAACTGGATGGCCTTGGTAATTTCTGACATAATATATAAAATTAAATTAACTTATTAAAAAAAGCACCCTCTACAGAAGTGCTTTATATTCTGTATGTCAATATACCAGTTTTTCAAAAAAATGTCAAATACCTGAATACATTAAACAATAAAAACAATTCTTTTATTTTACTATTATATCATTTAACTGGTCGGTGCGCCAGATTGTCGATCCCACCCTATTTAATTTACGTAAAGTTCGCAATGACGGATGTCCATATTTATTTGGACCAACAGAAACTATGGCATATTTCGGCTCAACCAACTGTAAAAAATCTACTCCCGATGAGCTATCACTACCGTGATGCCCAACTTTTAAATAATCGGCTTTTAGTACGGCACAACTCAAAGAATTTAAACAATATTTATTCAGTATAGCATTCTCGAGCGGTGCTTCCATGTCGCCGGTAAACAAAAATTTTCCTAAATTATTTTTTAATAAAAAAACTATCGAATGATTGTTGCTGTCAGATTTTTTTATATCTATTCCAAAACTTTCATCTGGAGCCAAAAACTCCAAACTACTACTGCCAATCAACAGAGTTTCTCTACCGGAAATAATTTTATTATTCGCCCCTTCTAGTTGCTGATATTTCTGCCAAGCTACCCAATAAGGGTCATTGGATTTTTGTACACCATTGGTAATAATATTTTTTACCTGATATCTTTGTAATACTGCCGGACAGCCACCATAGTGATCACCATCGGGATGAGTAACTAACAAATAATCTATTGTCCGGTCAAAAAAAGGCAAAGCCGATCCAAGTTTTGATAAAATTTTTCGGTTTACTCCACAATCTACCAACATTGTTTGTCCGTTATCAAATTGGATTAAAGCCGAATCGCCCTGACCAACATCAAAAAAAGTTACTGAATTGTAATAGCGCGAAAAATAATTTTTTAAATTAAAAAAACCAATCAAGCCAAGCAAAATTAAAATAGATACTAAAATAATTATTTTGTTTCGCGCCCCCTCCATAATAAATTATTTACTAGCCACAATAATTTGATTTATCCAAACATCATTTTCGTAAACAAAAATATTCTTCTCAATTTTAAAAGCCAAACTTGCCAACGCCTCAATCATTTTTTCCGGACGATGATAATATGATTCAATTTTTATTTTCCCTTGTTTGGTTTTTACCTCGGGGGCTTCTTTTTGGTTGATATTGGTAATAATTAATTTTCCACTATCTTTTAAAACCCGATAAGCCTCATCAAAAAAAGATAATGGATTTTTCAAATGCACCACTACAAAAGCAGCGGTAACAAAATCAAAAAAACTATCATCAAACGGTAAATTTTCCGCCTCACCAACCACAGTCTCAATTTTTTTATTTTTAGTAGACAACATCTTCAACATCTCCAACGAAACATCCAAAGCGGTCACCTGCGCCCCAACAGAAAACAAGGCCAAAGCCAACCGCCCCGTCCCCGCCCCTACATCCAATATTTTTTTATTTTTCACCTCCACAAACAATGGCAAAAGTTTATTCTGTTCAAAACTATTCAAATATTTTTCTTTTTTGTCATAATCCCAAGCCGCCAAATCATAACCACTCACCGAATTTAAAATTTTAATTTTAGACATACAAAGTTCAAAATAATTTTAACAAGATTCAAGGGGTAAATAAGTATTTATTTTCGCCGCGCGAACTGTCCGAAGCACCGAGAACCAAACCAGCTTGCCTGCAACACCACAAATTCAGTGCAAGTTTGAGCGCAAGAAAATTAAGACTTATTTACCCCGTCTAACTATCCAAAATATAATCAATAAATAAAGAACCAACATTTCAAACAACGTCACCGAAAAATTCACACTCGCCAATGACCACGCCGCCAAATAATGTGACATTATTATAACATATTTCAATCCCAAATAACCAACCCAACCAACTATTTGCCCCAAAGAAAAAAACAACACACTCAAGATAATCGCCACAAAACCAACCAACATCAAATACGGCACAATCCAAATAATAAGCAAGTTGGCCAATGGCGCCACCACCGACAAGCGCCCAAATTGAAATAAAATCAGTGGCAAAGTGACGATAATTGCTGAAATAGTAGTAATAAAATTTTCTGCCAAACTTTTTATATAAATATTTTTAATATCCAAAATAAAATAACTATTTAATATCGGCGATAAATAAATCAAACCAACAGTAGATAAAAAAGATAACTGAAAACCAGCGTCCCAAACCAACACATATGGATTCAATAACAACATCACCGCCGCCGTAAAAATCAAGACATTTCCAACGCGAGACAATCTCCCCATCTGGCTGGCCAACAAAACTATCACCCCCATAATCCCCGCCCGTACAACCGAAGCTGAGGCACCGGTAAACAAAACAAATAAAATAATACCCAGTAGCGCTAACCAAAATGCTCGCCGACGATTTAAACCAATCATCAATAATCCTCCCAACAACACCTTGGCGATAATGCTAATATTGTATCCGGAAATCGCTACTATATGAGTGATACCCGAGCGACTAAAATCATTATTTACCTCCGGACTAAAACCAGCCCGCGCCCCATAAAGCAAACCCGCCATCAAAGAACTTTCCGGCTCGACCCATAATTTATCGACTTGATTTTGAATCTGTTGTTTAAAATTAAAAAAAATAATAATAATTTTTTCTAGCCACGATGGGGAGTAAGACAGTTTTTTTATTTTAGGCCAACTACATTGTGACCAAATACCATCACGCGCCAAATATTTGTCATAATTTATAAAACTGTCTGACCCAACCGGCTTTTTTAATTGACAATCAACCTGAACCATATCGCCAAATTGCAAATCAGTATATGGCGGTAAAAATAATAACACTTTGCCGGTTACTTTTTTTCCCCCAACTGTCAACACCGACACTACCGCTTGATCATTTTTTTCTTTTTTAGCCACTTCTTGAGATATTTTTCCAATCATATCTATCGTTCGATCATTATAAAAATTAATTTTATCTTCTTGAAAACTTGGTACCGACCAAAAAAATCGCAAACCACCAAATATAAAAAATATTACACCGATAAATAAAAATCTCGCGACTAAATTATTCCAAAAAATAATCAATAAAAACAACGCGATAAACAATAATACAAATAAATTATATTGCCAACCGACCGCTTCGACGTCCACAGAAAAAATCGCCACTCCCATAATAAAACAAAAACAGAACGCTAAAAAGGTCCTGCTTTTTGATTTAATAATTGTCTCTGCCCCCTCCCTAAACATATTTTATTTTACCAATTCAAAAGCGATAAACATTTTGCGCAGTAAAACCGCTCCAATATCGCTATTGGTTATCATCACCCGTCTCCAGGCGTACAAATCTTGGCTACTGGGACGATCTCCAAAATACACGCTAGCCGCGCCAATGAAACCAATTTGTTTGGCTTGTTTTTTTACGTTAGAATTAAAACTGCCAAACGGATATACAATCGTATCGACTGAATGGTTCAAAGTTTTTTCCAACAATTCTTTACTTTTATTCATCTGATAATACGCCGAATCCGGTTTTAATTTACCAAGCGGTTTGTGATTGACGGTATGCACACCTATTTCCACCAAACCTTCTTTATCTAATTGTTTAATCATCTCCCAAGTCACATTTCCGAGACGACCAATGTCTTGGTTGATAACGTACAAACCAGCCGGCACATTATATTTTTTTAAAACTGGATAAGCATTTAAATAAAAATCACGATAGCCATCATCAAATGTTAGAACCAAAGTTTTATCATAAGGTCGAGTTGAGGAAGTTGTGGTAAAAGTTTTAAAAGCGTCACTCAATCTTATAAATTGATAACCTTGATCCAATAAATATTTAATTTGCGCGTCCAATATTTCCGGTCTCACTGACCAACGTTTCGCCTTATAATCGATATGATGATACATCAAAATACCAAAATTGATATGATAAATTTTTGATGATAAGTTTTTGACATCATTAATATTTAGAGTGGAAGAAACGATCGAAGATGCCACCGCCGCCAATTGATTGGCTTGATCTTGCGCAATTTTTAACTGGTCAAGTTCGGTGATTGTTTCATAATTTTCATATTGTTGATCCTGTAAATTTTGCCAATAAAAAAAACTACTTAATACAATAATTCCAACCAAAACAAACACCAACACCGGTAACAAAATTTTTTTTGTTTTTTTCATTAATTTATAAACAAAATCAAATATCTGATTACACTACTATACTAACCAATTTTCCCTTTATATAGATAATCTTTTTAGGTTCTTTACTCATCAACCATTTTTTTATTTTTTCACTAGACAAAACTAGCGCCTTCACTTTATCTTCATTAATATCGATATTCACATTGAGAGTGTCCCGCAACTTACCATTCACCTGTATTGCCAAAGTTATTTCACTATCTTTAGCCAACTCGGCGTCAAACTCTGGCCAACTAGATTCAAATATACTATTTTTATTACCCAGTCCAGACCACAGCTCTTCACTAATGTGCGGCGCAAATGGAGAAAGCAACTTAATGAGTAAAATAAAATCATCTTTAGAAATAGTGTCCACTTTGTTCATCTCGTTTACCAATTCCATCATTGATGAAATAGCGGTGTTAAAATGTAAATTGTCGATATCTTGAGAAACTTTTTGAATAGTTTGATGTAACACCACTGTCATTCCCGACTTGATCGGGAATTTATTGTCTTGAATTCCAGTTTTCACGGGAATGAGACTTGTCTTTTCACTCAACGCCCATACTCTATCCAAAAATCTACGCACTCCCACTACCCCTTTGGTGTTCCAAGCACACGGTTGATCAAACGGTCCCATAAACATTTCATACAGACGCATCGCATCCGCACCATACTCCGCGACCACCTCATCGGGATTGATAACATTATTCCAACGTTTGCTCATCTTGCGACCGTCTTCAGCTAAAATCAGACCGACATTTTGCAAACGAGTAAATGGCTCATCGCAAGCCACCGCGCCAATATCAAATAAGAATTTATGCCAAAAACGAGCATAAATAAGATGGCGCGTAGCATGTTCGGCACCACCAACATAAAGATCAATTGGATTCCAATAATTTATTTTATTTTTATCCCAATCGTAACTCCCTTCATTATCTTTTGGCATGGTGTAAGTCAAATAATACCAGCAACTACCAGCCCATTGCGGCATGGTATTGGTCTCACGTTTGGCTGGACCGCCACATTGCGGACAGGTTGTATTGACCCAATCAGTAATAGTGGCGAGTGGCGATTCACCAGTCCCGCTTGGTTCGTAATTTTTCACCTTTGGAAGTTCGAGTGGTAATTCATTCTCCGGCACTGACACCCAACCACATTTTTCACAATTGATAAGTGGAATCGGTTCACCCCAATAACGCTGACGAGAAAATACCCAGTCACGCAATTTGTATTGAATTTTTCTCTGCCCAAGTCCTTTTTCTTCAAGCCAAGAAATAATTTTTTCTTTAGCTTCTGTTATAAAAAGACCATCCAAAAATTGAGAATCAAAATGCACACCATCGCCAGTATAACATTCCTCTAAATTTTTTACTCTTTCCCAAACCAAATCATCATTAGGTCTGATAGTGACTTTTAAAGGTATTTTATATTTTTTGGCAAATTCAAAATCTCTTTCATCGTGCGCATCGGCAAATATTGCCCCCGTTCCATACTGTCCTAAAACAAAATCCGCTGTCCAAATAGATATTTCTTCTCCTGTGGCTGGGTTAATTGCTTTTAATCCTTTCAGCTCCACCCCAGTTTTTTCTTTTTGTAACTCCGTTCGTTCCAAATCACTTTTACTTTTGGCTTTTTCTAGATACTCTTCCACTTCTTTTTTATTTGAAATTTTTTCTAAATTTTCTTTAATCAAAGGATGTTCTGGGGCCACTACCATATAGGTCGCGCCAAATAAAGTATCCGGACGAGTGGTGAAAATCTCCAAAGTTGTCATCCCCAGCTCGACTGGGGATCCAGTTTGTTTGACCCTGATTCCCGTTTGCACGGGAATGACATTGAACTTTACCAAAGCCCCTTCACTCTTCCCAATCCAATCACTCTGCATTTTTTTGATGTGTTCTGGCCAAGCGGTCAATGTATCCAAACCAGATAAAAGTTTTTCCGCATAATCAGTAATCCGCAACACCCACTGACGCATCGGTTTGCGTTCGATTTCACTTCCACAACGTTCACACAACCCACCTTCGAGATCTTCGTTGGCCAAACCGGTTTTACAATCCGGACACCAATTTATCGGAGCAAAAGATTCAAAAGCCAAACCTTTTTTAAACATCTGCAAAAAAATCCACTGCGTCCATCTGTAATATTTTGGGTCAGTAGTATTTACTTCCCTGTCCCAATCATAAGTAAAACCAAGCAAACCAAGCTGTTTTTTGAAAGTCGCTATATTTTTGGCAGTACCATCACTCGGGTGAACTTTATTTTTCAAAGCATAATTTTCCGCCGGCAAGCCAAACGCATCCCAACCCATCGGATGCAGCACATTGAATCCTTGCATCATTTTCATGCGCGCCACGATATCGGTCGCAATATACCCCTTTGGGTGTCCAACGTGCAGACCGGCTCCAGACGGATATGGAAACATGTCCAAAACATAGTATTTTGGCTTTCCGACAACTTCTTTGGTTTTATAAATTGCACTATTCTCCCAGTTTTTTTTCCATTTTTTCTCAATAGCTTGGTGATTATATTTTTGCATAATAATATTAGATACCTGATTATCTTATCTAAAATAAGATGAAAATGCAAGGCTAAGCCAAAATACCATCAAAACATCCACACTCTGTTTTTTAGCGCTTCTTTCCAAACATAATAGCGACGCAGAAGCAACAAAATTGGCCACTTGGTAAAAAATATTTTTAAGTCACGCTTTCCATGGACCAAATAACGAATTAATAATACCGTGATACAGAATAAAATTAAAATCGGTCAAACAGCCGATTTTAATTTATTTTTAAATAATAATTAAAATTTTTTATGGTAAAATACAACCCTCTTTATCTGTAATTTGAATTTCGGCATCTAAAGAGTATTTTCCACCATTCTCATAAACTTCACCACTAATATTTACATAGGAAACCCCGTCACTTCCTTTTTTCATAAAAGCAAAATTATTATTTGCTAAACTAAAATTATTATCAACCATTTTAGAAAATGTTTTCTTGTTATATATCAATGAAACACCTTTAATATAAGCAAGATTTTTACCTTCTATTTTTGGCGAAGATCCTTTTCCAACTACTTTACCTTTATAAACCACTGATGGGGACTTAACATTACCCTTAGTAAAAGCTAATACTCCGTTTTTTAAATCAATTCCATTTATAAAATAAGAATTGGATATATTTGATATTTTTTTATTATTCAACATTAAATTTCCACCTTCACGAACAACCACTTTATTTTTTCCATCAAAATCACCAATAAAACCAACACCTAAGTCTTTTGTGTTGGCAAAAACATGTGATTTTTTATTAACTTTCTTAATATAAACCACATAATCTCCGTTAAGTTTTATAATACTATTACTTCCTTCCATCACACCAAAATTTTTATCATCAAAAATTAAGTTAAAAATTGAATTACCTTTGTATCCCGCAGCCGCCTTAGCTGCGCTTACTGGCTTAGTGCCAACAAACCTAAGATATGTAATATGATCCTTATTTATTTGTAAATGATAATTTAAATTAGTGACCATTTGAAAATCAATAGACATCGGATTGTAGTCAGTCGATGAAACAACTGCACCAACATTCTTTCCATCTACAAAAACATCGCCTACACCACCATCTAAAGGACTTTTCCAAGCGATATATCCTAAACGATTTTCTCCAATAGTAACATTGCTAACAGATATATAACCATCAGGCACTTTTACTTCTTCGCCATTATAAACAAAAAAATTATCGCCTTTTTCAGAGTCTTTAATCAAAATATTTATACATCGATCATTTGATGTTTGAGCAAAAGCCCAATATTCATCAGCCGAAGGAGAAGCCAAAACTAACGACGGAATAAAACCAGAAAAGACTAAGGTTGAAATTACTAATAATTGACTAATTTTCATAAAATTTTTAATTGATACACTACAAACCCTATTTAAAAAAATATATTTGGAGATTTGGAGATTTGGAGATTTGGAGATTTCATATTAGAAAATATTTTATAATTTAATTAATTTTTGGTAAATAGACTGAAGTGGCCTTCTTCTTGTGAAGGAGAACAGGAGAATAAATATGGTAGACCAGGAGTGTTAGCAACATTTACAAATGAGCACTCAAAACCCATCTTTTTGTAAGCACCGGAAGATTCAAACACTTCTTCAATCACTTTAAAAGAACAGCCATCAGAAATCAATTTTTCCAAACTAGCTTGTGAAAGTGACTTGTTTAAAGATAATTTTTTAAACTTAGCTTGAGCTTGGCCAATCTCTAGAATATCGCTATTATTCCCTGTGCCAACCATAACTTTTGACCAAGCACATCATAGCAAAAAATAATACTCGGTCGGTAACATGAAAATTTGGTTTGCTAACATTTTTTTGAACTATTTTTTCTTAATCATATAGTGATTAATTAAATAAATAAAATAATTTTATACAAAAAACCTTCACGATATTTTAACATGCGGTAAAAGCAATACCACAAATAGTATAATATCACAAAATCGAGATTATTGATAATGAATTTATATCAATGTTTTTAGTATTAAAACAACTTGATTATTTATGAATTGTCTTTTAGACTAGAGGAATAGAAATTGGATAATAATAAAAGTCACTATGTTTAAAAATTTGTTTTATAAAATTCGTGATTACTATATCCGTTATTGGTGGCTCACCCCACTAACAATTTTTATTGTTTGGAGAATTGTACTAGAAATATTCGGGCAGCTTGCTTTTTCTTTGCATCCTGATGTGGTTATACCTTGGAAAAACAACCAGAACCCTCCCCTTTGGGCGCGGTGGGATAGTGGTTGGTATGATTCAATTTTAAATTACGGTTACAAACTTAGCGGAACTGACCAAATGTCCAATGTTACATTTTTTCCACTTTTTCCTTTACTATGGAAAATTGTTGAGATTGTTACCCCATTAAAGGGTTTTGTTGCAGCCCTCTTTGTATCCAACACTTTCACTTTACTTGGTTTTTTAGTTTTTTATCGATGGGTTCAAGAAAAATGGAGCAAGTTGATCGCCTTAAAATCTTTAATAGCCCTGACGGTTTTCCCAACATCATTTTTTCTTATTAGCGCATACAGTGAATCAACCCTCTTTTTACTTATAGTAGCGACTTTGTTTCTAATTTCAAGAAAAAAGTGGCTTTTAGCAACAATCGTTGTGGGGCTAGCAGGCGCGGCTCGTCCTACAGGTATTTTATTATGGCCACTACTTATTTGGTTTTGGTGGTCGCAATATGCAAACAAGCCAAAACCTTTCCAAGAGTTATTAACTATTTTATGCATACCACCGCTTGGACTAATCTTATTTTCTATTCATTTATATTTTAAAACAGAAAATCCATTAGTTTGGCTTTCTGGTCAATCTGCCGCTGGACGCGATTTGGTTTTACCTATCAGACTTTTATGGGCATATACAAAAAATATTTTTATTGGTGGAGATTTTTGGTTAAAACATTTAGCAGAAATGGCGGCATTATTTTTTACTATATTTTTAATACCTCAACTTAAAAAAATACATCCGGCATATGCAATGTACGCTTTTTTAAATCTTCTACCATCACTTTTCAGTAACACTCTTACAAGCTTACAGCGTTTCGTACTTATAATCGCTCCGCTATTTATAGCCGTTGCATTGCAAAAAAAATGGATATATACGATTTATTGTATTTTTGGAAGTGTTTTGCTTTTTTACAGTATTGCTCAATTTGTGATTTTTCAGTGGGCCGGCTAAAACAATCTTTTGTTGTTTTACTTCTGACAATTTGAACAATAATGTGTCCCCCGCCCCGCATGTTTTTTCTTTAAAATAATACTTTTGCATCGTTTACATTTTTCACCATCGCGTCCGTAAACATTTAAAAAATCGATGTGGCTGCCGGTATGACCATCACTATCAACATAATTATTAAAAGTAGTGCCGCGATTGTCTATAGCCACTTTTAAAATATCTTCGATACATTTAAATAATTTTTTTATTTCCAAATCAGACAGACTGCTAATTTTTCTAGTTGGTAAAATTTTAGCACCAAAACAAGCTTCGTCCGCATAGATATTTCCAATTCCGGAAATTAACTTTTGGTTCAAAAGCAGAGCCTTTATATTTGTCTGGCGTTTTTTAAATAATTTCTGAAATGCCTCCAAAGTATAGTCTGGAGTCAAAGGTTCTATTCCAAAGTTATTTGTTACTATCTTTTCTTTTTCTTCTTTAGAAACTAGTTTTAAATATCCAAACCGCCTAAGATCATTAAAAAAAAGTTGCCCACCATCCGCAAAGGTAAAGACCACACGGGTGAACTTATTTGGCACAGTAGTATCCATACCAGTCTGACTATGCCCTCCGGCTAACAGTTGTTTTTTATGACGATAGATAAGCTGCCCCGTCATTTTTAGGTGCACTAGTAAATATGAAAATTTATCAGTTTCACCTATGGCAAACATCAATAATTTCCCCCGACGCTCGATATGCTTAAAATTATTTTCCACCAAAACTTTCAAAAAATCCGAAGATTTATTATGCACACTTTTGCCAGCCAAAATTTCAATGCCTCTAATTTTATTTTTGGCAATCTTTTTTTCCAGATCGCGACGTATTGTTTCAACTTCTGGCAACTCCGGCATAATTTTATTTTGACTGTCATTCCCGTGCAAACGGGAATCTTTCTCGTTTTGTCTAGTTTCCCGTTTGTACGGGAATGACAAATAACTATATCTTCATTTTACTTGCCACCCGTTCAATTGCCTTCACAAACGCCGCCGTCCTCATTGACACATTATTTTTTTCTTTTGTCTCCCACACTTCATTGAATGCAGCCACCATCATCGGTTCCAATTTGGCAAATACTTCCGCCGCGCTCCATTTGAGATTTTTGACATTCTGTTCCCATTCAAAACAGCTCACGGTTACCCCACCAGCATTAGCCAACACATCCGGCACGACGATAATACCGCGCTCAGCCAATTTTTCATCGGCCTCGGGCGTGGTCGGACCATTGGCCATTTCTACTACCACTTTTGCCTTGATATTGGCGACATTTTCGGCGGTAATCTGGTTTTCCATCGCCGACGGCACCAAAATATCTACTGGCAATTCGAGCAATTGCGCATTGGATACATTTTGTGTTCCTTCCATTCCAGCCAAACTTCCAGTTTTTTCTTTATGAACAAAAACCGTATCCAAATCCAAACCATTTTCATTATATATACCGCCTTTACTATCACTCAGTGCCACAATTTTGAAACCATCAGCGCTAAGCAATTTGGCCATAAAACCACCAACATTCCCTATTCCCTGAATTGCCACTTTGGTTTCACTGGGTTGTAAATTTAATTTTTTCATCAGTTCACGCACCACATAGACACCACCTTGCGCAGTTGCCGTTTCACGCCCTTCACTGCCACCATCCACAATTGCTTTACCGGTAATCACCCCAGGATCAGCATGACCCAATAGTTTTTCGTATTCGTCTCGCATCCAACCCATAATTTGCGGCGTGGTATACATATCAGGGGCTGGCACATCTTTATCCGAGCCAATTTCACGCCAAATTTTTTGAATATAGCCACGAGACAGTCTTTCTAATTCTCCAATCGATAATTTTTTTGAATCAACAATAACACCACCTTTACCACCACCCATTGGAATATTTACAGTGGCACATTTTACCATCATCCAAAAAGATAACGCCTGCACTTCATCAAGCGAAACATTTTCATGATAACGAATACCGCCTTTATATGGCCCCAAAGCATTATTATATTGAGACCTAAAACCGGTAAACACTTTTAGTTCGCCACTATCCATTTTTACTGGTATCGATACCAATAAAACCCGATCCGGTTGTTTTAAAATTTCATAAATATTTTTGTCCAAATTCATTATTTTGGCCGCTTTTTCCAACTGAGTCAACGCATTTTCAAAAGGATTTTGCATATTTTTTATTTTAATAGTGAATAAATTAGTGTACTTTAGTATGTTATTAATTGTACCTTAAAATATACCCACCGTCAAAGCTAGTTAACCATACAAAAATAGTGTATAATTTAGAGAATCAAATAAAATATTTTTTATGTGTTATAACCCAACTATTTCTTTGACTACGGCTATTATCGAATGGATATTGGCAATAATCATACCTTGGAAATATCCCAAAAATCGCGTCCGTTATTTTTCCAGTTTTTTAATGTTCTTTATGGGGCTATATCAATTCACTGAATTTATGCTTTGTAAAACCGGCCAAACTGATCTGTGGATACGTATTGGTTTTATGGCTTACAGTTTATTGCCAGCTATCGGCCTACATACAACTTTGCATTATTTCAAAATTAAATATAATATTTTTTGGATTTATATTATTCCCACTGTGTATATCATTGGCGCCGCTACAACCACAAAATTTGTAACCGAAGGAAAATGTCACGATATTTTTGTAACCGCCCGCAATATATTTTCTAACATTAGCACGCCTTTTACTTCCGTAAGATTTGGCATTTATACTGCTTACTATTTTAGTTTTATTTTAGCCGCCTGCATTGTCAGCATACGCGCTTATATGAGAGAAAAGAACTCTAAAAAACAAAAAATCCTGCTGGCTTTTCCGATGGCTACTTTTTTGATGTCTTTTCCTACTTTTATTTTAATTGTATTATTCCCAGCACTAAATTTACAGTTTCCCTCGGTTCTCTGTCATTTTGCATTATTATTTGCTTTGATGATTTTCATAGGCACACGCTGGGAACACGAACTAAATATATAACAACAAAAAAATTGGATTTTAATCTGATTTTTTTGTTTGATTTTTACTTTTTTATTTTTCTAGTTACATTTTTCATCTTTTTAGCAGTTTCAGTCACCGCTTTGGCCACTGCCTCTTTGGCACTTCTGTTTATTTTTTCCGAGCTATTATCCACCCACTCATTTGTTTTTTTGGTAATTACTTTCTTGATCAATCCCGAAGCACCTTCAGTGATCAGAGTCATTAGACCAGACATGTGTTCTACCTTGTCACGGATATAGCTGATAGTCTCAGTCAGCGCTTGTAAACGGATCCGAAATTCTTCAACAATTTCATTGGCGTTACGAAGTAACCGCACCAAATAATAAAACATCCAGCACAAGAAAAATGTAACCCACAATACACAAAACGAAATTATTAAGAATAAAACGTCTTTTGAACTTGTAAACATATTTCCCTCTTTTAAAAATTAATAAGTATATTATAGCACAAAAATATAGAAATAAAAATACAGCAAGCATTTTGCTGTATTAAAAAATATTTTTTATCTCTTTTTTAATCAAACCCTTAACCGCTTGATTAACTTTTTTGGTTGCACTGTCTTCAGGCGGATTGCTTGTAAATTTGTATAACTCTTTTTGACCAGTTTTAATTTCCACAGTTTTAGCTTTATCAGGCAATTTTATTTTTATCTTATCGTTATAACTATATTTACATATTTTATTAAAAGTTATAGTTTTTTGGTCACCAACAATATTGGCTAAAACTTCATAGTTAACCAACCGACCAGTCTCTTCATCAAAAGAAACCTTAACGTCAAACAATGGTTGTATACCACTCATAGTAGACCCTAAATAAAGAAATTTTAAATACCCAAAATCTGAAACAACATACTGATTACCAACATCAGAAGCATGCCCAGAAAAAATAGCAATCCGCTTATTGCCAACCTGTTGCCACTTATCAAATTTTAATGACGACCAATCTATCACTTGATCAGCACCGTCATTTTTAATAGACGACAAAAGGACTTTACCTAAGTTATTATTTTTAATTTTATGCCAAGTTGTAATATCATTTACAGGAAAATAAACTTCATTATTATTTACATAAAAATTCCAAACTTTTTTTCCATCGCCAGTAATTTGTTCTTTTTTAACAGAAATAATTTTTTGCTTAGAACTAACCTCTTTTTTAAAAACCAAACTTCCAAACGATTCTGAAATTTCATTAAATTTATTCAAAACTACTTTTTGAGAAGAAGTTACAATCAAAGTACTAGAAGAAATTATAGTTGGTTTTGTGGTAACACACTCATCCGTATAATTATCCGCAAAAATAATATTTTTCCAACCAGAATACAAAAAAGAAGGTGAACTCGGTATATTTTTATACCAATCTGAGACGGTTGCACCCTTAGCTGGAACCAGTGTCTTCTTTTTTCCAGCAGAAATAACGGACACAGAACCGCGTATAACTTGAACTACCATAGAACTGCCAGAATTTTTGCTTATTAATAATTCTCCACCTTTTAAAGAAATGGTGTTTTTGTCACTGGTTATTTTTATTATTTGATTTTTTCTAGAATCAATCAAGAGATGAATTGAACCTGATAACAAATCCCATTGATTTTTATTTACATTTTTTAGAATTGTACCCTCTTGAAGATCAATTTTGCCATTTGGCAAAGCAATTTGTATTTTTTTGTCCGTAGTTACTTTAAATATTTTTCCGTTTATTATTTCTTGTGCTGGAATAAAATTAATATTTTCAGACTCAGTAGCTACTGGAACAGACAAAACATTGGCAACTTGCAATCTAATATCCAATCCAGACAACGGATCCCCACTTATAATAGTTTCTGCTAAAACTGATTCTAAAAACAAAAAACTGGCTAGAAATATAACTATAACAAGCCTTAAAGCTATTATTTTTTTCATAAAAAAATAATTATCTTATCTCTTCAGCTAATTTGGCAAACTTGGTAATTTGTAGAGCACCCCTGCACTATCAGCCACATCAGTTTCATTCTGATCTTTAGATGATACCGCTTGGTTCAAATCTTTCACTATATCTAAAATCTGTTTAGCAATTTCTTTGTCTGATTCAGAGCTTTTGTCACTGTGTAAAATTATATGGAGATTTTTCTTTAGTTTTTTCAATTTTGTTTTATCAGCGTTACTGATTTTACCACTAGATTTAGTATTTTCTACAACTAACTGGACAGTTTCAAGCACTTGATCTTTACCATACAAAGCACTATTTCCTATATTATCCTTGACACGATCATACAAAGAACTAAATTTTGCCTTTACTTCATCAATCACATCCGCTACATTTTTTTCAGGAATAAATTTGTCTAAATTTGCCACTTGAGTTTCGGCAATTTTTAAACCATTGTCAGCTTGTTCAGTAATAAAAACTTTAGCTGGAGCGTTTCTTTCCAATCTCACAAATTTTAAAACCTCTTGGTAAATCCCTTTAGCTTTATTGGCTTGTTTTTTAAATTTTCTAGCATTTTCTTCCGACAGATCAACACCAAGTGAAGATTTTAGTGATCCGTCAACCTTACTTACCAGATACCAAGCGTCAATCAGAGGAGTTGCATATTTTTCACTCGCTCTTACAGCTAGATCATGTTCATTCGCCAATTCTTCCACTTGTGGAACATGAGAAAATTTAATTAGTTCTGATTTTGGTTCAATATGTCGTAAACTTTCACCTGTAGACTGGAGATTTATACTATCTACTGATTTTAGACGTTGCATTTCTTTAAAAATCGTATTTTTAATATTAGACTTCATTTCATCTTCATCCGAAAGAAATCTACCATCAACAGCTGGATGTACTTCTGTTTCATCATATACTTTTTTCAATTTTTCATAAGCTACTTCCGCTTCATCTACACTACTATATAATTGATTAAACACATGATCAACTCCTTTTGTACCCAAAAATTTCTTGACTTCCGCTTGATTGGCACGTTCTAATTCTGCTTTAGCATCAAGTGCGACGACTGGCTTATCAACTTCTCCTGTCTGTCCTGCATGCAAACCACTTTTTTTATGATGTCCTAGTTTTGCTTTGTTTTGTCCATCATGATCGGCTACAGCTGTAGGAGTTTCAACTGCAAGACCTATCTTATTCCAACCAAATTTTTTACCTATTTCTCCGATTTCTTTTTTCTTTTGTCCTATTTCATGCCATATATTACTACCTTTTTCAACAGTCATTTCAAACTTATTATCTCCATTTACAGTAACAAATAATTTTGTGCCAACCGGAACATTCAGACCTTTTTCAGTGGTAGGGATAGAACCATTTGCGTTCATTTCAATATATATATGATTCAAAATTTGATGTCGCCAATCAGTAAAATTTTTCACACCAGCAGTTTCGCCCGGTGTCAAAGAAAAAACTTCGCGATTACCGACAACTTCAGTTGATGCCCCTGAAAGATAAACCGGTTTTTCAAAAACTCTGTAACCGGATACGCCAGATTGAACATTTTGTGATTCTTCAATAACACTATTTGTGTCTGAAACGTTGGCACCGTGGCCGGTATCAAAAGATGCCCCAGCCGAAGATTTAAAACTATCTGCCGCTGAAACTTTATTGACCACTTGACCAGTACAACCAACCAATACGGCAGTCAAAACCGCTAAGGCTACAGTTGCTTCCCCTAATACTACTTCTCCTTCTAATTTTTTAGACAAATTATGAAGATTGTCCATTATAACATCATGATTATCCAATTTTGTTCCAGAAATTTTAAACTCTTCTAAAAGTGCTTGGGATTCAGTGTGAATCTGATCGGTAGTTTTTTTCATCTCTTCCTTGAGAGCAGCTTTTTTGCCACTAATTATTGCCCACATTCCCATTTCTCCCAAAGTTTTTACCTGGATCGAAAAAACATTTTTTAACTGTTCCATTTCTTTTAAAATACCGGCTATCTGATTTTCTGCCTGTTCGCCACTAAATCCACCCTCATCTTCGGTCAATTTACCGGCTAACCGCAATGGGCGAGAATCTTTACCACGCAATAAAGCGCCAACTTGCTTTTTATGATCAATGCTAGGAACTTTTTTGCCAGGCTGATAAAATCTATCAATAGACAATTCTTCCAAATCAGCGACGCGTTTTGCTTCGGCTTCTTTTACTTTCAAAATAGCAGCTTTTTCATTGGCTATATCCAGTGTGCCTTTTTCAAAATTGGCATCACGCAAAGTTTTCCATTCATTATAATCCTCATGAGTTTTAAAAGTAATAGATTCGCCAGCCTTTTTTCTAGCACGAACATCGGCCATTATTTTATCAAACACAACCGCGGCCGGATCTTTCTCAATCGCCATTTTTTGTTTGACACCTTCCGGTAAACGACCAACCCCTTGTTCATTTTTCATATTAAAAAAATTATGGCAAATTATTTGATTTTATTATAACACATATAATTTTTATAGGCACTATCTAATCTCCGCACCAAATTCTTTTGCAATTACAGCTTTTACTTTTTGGACCAACAAATCCACTTCAATAGCGGTCAAAGTACGTGAATCGTCAGAAAAAATCAAACGATAAGCCATACTTTTGTATCCTTCACCAATATTATTTCCTTCGTATACATCAAACAATTCTACCAGTTTCAACAATTCACTACTTTTTTTGATTGTCTGTAAAATCCGTTCGTGACTAATTGTTTTTTTTACCAAAAAGGCCAAATCACGCACAACTTCCGGATATTGTGAAGCTGGTTTGTAAATAAATTCACTTTTATTTTTTATCAACAACTCACAAATTTCAGATAAATTTAATTGCAAAACTCCTACTCTCTGTTCTATTCCCAAATTTTGAGCTATCAGTGGATTGATTTCGCAAACAATACCGACTGTTTTTTCAAATATAGAAATTAAACCCAAACGAGTCGGATGCTCCCATGGTAACACTTTGACTGCCGGTAAAATTTCAAAATTTACTTTTAGATCCGAAAAAATATTGGCCAAAGCTCGTCTCACCTGCCAATACGGCACCTCGTCTCTTTTGGTCGCAACCACTGTCGCCATCCAAGTGTCTTGTCGTGGCAACAAACTATCCCCATTGTTATCTACTCGAACACCGGTTTGATGCACAGAAAACACTTTGCCAATTTCAAAAATTTTTACTTCCGGATAATTTTCAATATTATTTTTTACGTTCTCCAATAAATTTGGCAATAAATTACGACGCAGATATGGTTTTTCTTTAGAGAGTGGATTGTCCAATTCTAAATATTTTTCCAAACTATCTCCCATTTTTATAATTTGATTTTCACCAACAAAAGAATAATTGCAAACTTCATTATACCCCAATTCTTTTACCAACACTGCTGCCACATTTTTTTCTAGATTTCGCAATGAATTAGCCACCGGTGGTTTATTTTCTAAATTTGGCAAAGCCGAAACTATATTATTATATCCATAAAAACGCACCACTTCCTCTACTATATCCTCGGCAATCGCCACATCTTTGGCCGCGCGCCAAGTGGGAATTTTTACCAACAAAATACCTTTTTTGGATTTTACTTCAAACCCTAAACGCCCCAAAGTATTCAAAATATCCTTTTCCGGTATCACTACACCTAACTTTTTTTCAAAAATATTTAACGGCATTTCAATCGGTCCTACCGCCAAAGAAAAATTCTTTTCATCCACCACTTTGCTCACCACTTTGGCTTCCGGACAACATTCCAAAACCAATTCCACGGCTTTTTGCAAAGCAATTTCACACATATTAGGATCCAAACTTTTTTCAAAACGCACCGACGAGTCACTGCGTAAATTCAAATGAGTAGAAGTTTTACGCACACTAATAGCGTTAAAATTGGCTGATTCAAAAATAATACTAGCTGTGTTATCGTTAATAGCGCTCTCCATTCCTCCCATCACTCCAGCAATTGCTAGTGCTTTTTTATTGTCCGCAATTACCAAGTCGGCCTCAGCTAGTTTGTATTCATTTTTATCCAAAGCGAAGATTTTTTCTCCGGCTTTGGCTGTCCGCACGATAATTTTTCCTTCAACTTTTGTCGCATCAAAAGCGTGCATCGGCTGACCTAAATCCAACATCACATAGTTGGTAATATCTACGATATTATTTATCGGATGATGTCCCAAAGTCATTAATTTTTCTTGCAACCAAACTGGCGATGAACCTACTTTGATACCATCCATTGTCACCGCCGTATATCGCGGACATAATTTTGCATCCGTCACTTCAATCTCCAGTTTAAAATCTTTTCCTGGAATTATTTTTTTAGTTTCATATTGTTGCAAATCACGATTGTACAAAACCGCCACTTCGCGCGCCATACCATAATGCCCCCAAAGATCACCGCGATTGGAAAGTGATTTGTTGTCTATCTCTAACACCCAATCGTTTAAACCCAAAACTTCAGCCAACGCCAAACCAATTTTATATTTTTTATTAGTCAAATCCAAAATTTCTTTTTCATCTTTGAGCGGAAATAATTCACCCAAACCAATCTCTGTCGAGGCGCAAATCATACCAAAAGAATCTTCACCACGAATTTTGGCTGGTTTTAATTCAGTCAGTTTATCTTCGCCGTGCCATTGCACTTTCGCGCCAACTTTGGCCACTGCCACGAGCATTCCTTCACTCACATTACTACCACCACAAACTATTTGTAGCTCTTCATTACCAATATCTACTTTGCACAATTTTAATTTATCCGCATTAGGGTGTTTTATCTCGCTAACCACTTTTCCGACCACAATATTTTGTAATAATTCACCCTGATCTTGCAGACTTTCCACTTCGACAGTAGAGGCTTTTAATTTTTCCGCTATTTCTTTGACAGCCACCGTCGGCAGATTAACATATTTTTTTAGGAGGTTATAGGAAATCAACATAATATTTTTATTGTCATTCCCGCGAAAGCGGGAATCTATTTTTTACTGGATTCCCGCTTTCGCGGGAATGACAGTTTAAAACTGTTTTAGAAATTTTAAATCGCCACTTTCCAGATGACGAATATCCTCAATACCATATTTGAGCATCACCAAACGAGTCAACCCCAAACCGAAAGCAAATCCTTGATTTTTATTTATATCAATACCGCCTTGTTTTAAAACATTGGGGTGAATCATGCCAGCGCCAAAAATTTCTAGCCAACCGGTGTTTTTACATACGCGACAACCATTGCCTTTACACAAAAAACAAGTTACTTCACCATTTACTCCCGGCTCCACAAAAGGATAATATTTTGGACGCAAACGTACTTTTGTTTCTTCACCATACAAATGCTTCGCCACTGTTTCGAGCACGCCTTTTAGATGAGCAAACGTAATACTTTCTCCTACCACAAAACCTTCCAGTTGATAAAAAGTATGTTCGTGTCGAACGTCAGTCGCTTCATTGCGAAAACATTTACCGGGAACAATAGCGCGAATTGGCGCGCCGTATTTTTGTAAAGCGCGTACTTGTACCGCCGAAGTCTGGGTACGCATCACCCAAGGGACGTCCGAATCCACCTCATGACTTTTTACATAAAAAGTGTCCTGCATATCGCGTGCCGGATGAGATTCGGGAATATTTAAAGCGGTAAAATTATAATAATCACTTTCAATTTCTGATCCATCCAAAATCATAAAGCCCATCGACGTAAACAAATCTCCCAAATCATTTTGCACGATTGTATTGGGATGATATTGTCCACGCTCAATCTTTGGCAACGCCGGTTGAGTAATATCCAACTTTTCTTTTTCCAAATTTGCTTGCCAATCGGCTTGCGATAATTCCATTTTTTTGGTTTGTAAAGCCTTTTCAATTTCTATCTTAACATCATTGGCAACTTGTCCAATAATTTTACGCGCATCGTCGGCTACATCTTTTAAACCTTTCATCAGATTGGTCAATTCACCATTTTTTCTACCAAAAAATTTATTTTCCAATTCTTCCAATTGAACTTTGTCCTTGACTGACTTCAAAGCCAACAATGCTTCGGATTTTAATTGTTCAAGCTTAGGTTGCATATCATTTTAAAACAATCTTGAGAAAAATGATCCAATAACTCCTTTGAAAGTTCCAACATCTCGTACAGTCACTACTACTACCAACAACATTAGTAACGCAAAACCAGCCATATGAAACATACCTTCCAATTTTTGTGAAACTTCTTTGCGGCGAAGTTTGGAAATCAAGACAAATAATAAACGACCGCCATCTAAAGCTGGAAAAGGCAAAATATTAAACACTGCCAAATTGAGTGACAACATCGCCATAAATTGAATCAAATAAATCAATCCCATCCGGGCTACTCGCCCAGTCATTACGGCTACTCCTACTGGACCAGATACCGCTTCACCCACACCACTACCGGCAAACAATCCTTTAATCAATAAATAAAAAGCCACCACTATTTCTTTCAGATACCAGCCGGTAGCTTTCACACCTTCCCAAATGGCCGAGAAAAATGGATAACGCACCGTGCCGATTTCCGCAATTGCTACTCCCAAACCACCACGCCCAGTATCGCTATAGACCGCTGGTTTGATTTTTTTTTCAATAACTTCTTGACCGCGTCCAACTTTCACTAACAACTCTTCATTTTTATGTAAATTAACGAATTCTTGCAATTCTTTCAGACGCGGACTTTGCAAATTGCCAACTTGCAATATAACATCACCTGCTTTTATACCCGCTACTTCAGCCGGTTTGCCCGGCAAAGTTTGTAAAATTTCAATGCGACGATCTTTGATGTTTGACACATCGTCCATATTATCCAACGGTTGCGGTAAACCAACCATATAACCACTAATCAAAAGCACCATCGCCAAAACTACATTCATACCCACCCCAGCCGACAACACTATCGCTTTCTGCCAAGGTTTTTTCGCCGCGAAACTTTGAGGATCATGTTTTTCATCGCCATTTTCGCCTTTAATTTTTACAAACCCACCAAGCGGCAACCAATTTAGAGAATAAACAGTGTCGTATTCTTCGTCACTTTCGTTGAGGGCGCGATTGCCTTTTACTAGACGCCAATGTTTTTTGTTGTCTTTTTTGAATTGCAAACCAAAAATACGCGGTGGAAAACCGAACCCAAACTCGTGTACTTTCATACCGGTTTTTTTGGCCGCGATAAAATGGCCAAACTCATGAGAAATTACTAATACTGCCAGGACAATGATAAAAAAAATGATGGAGGCCATAGAAGCTTGATTTATTATATTTAATAAGCTAGAATAACTAAATAAAGTCGACACCGACTTTAATAATTAAGTTAATATTCTATGTCTCCATTTTATATTGTTCTAGCAGTTTTGGCAATAGTAGTACTATGGGTAATCATGACCTTCAACGGTCTAATACGCAGCAAAAACCGCGTAGATGAGGCTTTTAGCGATATCGATGTCCAACTAAAACGTCGCTATGATTTGATTCCAAATCTAGTAGAAACCGTAAAGGGATATATGACTCACGAACGCGAAACTTTGGTGAAACTAACTGAAGCACGCACCACGGCGATGTCTGCTCATGATAACAAAGGCGCTTCTTTGGCACAACGTGAAGCAGCCGAAAATGCCTTATCC
>JAVHOZ010000089.1:0-27717 GCA_036170335.1 Candidatus Magasanikiibacteriota bacterium
CGGTAAAATTGATTTTGAAATTGCCGTTACTACTCCAGATATGATGCCTAAAATGGCTGCTATCGCCAAGGTGCTTGGTCCAAAAGGTTTGATGCCTAGCCCAAAGACTGAAACTGTTGGACCAAATATTAAAAAGATGGTAGAAGAATTGAAAAAAGGCAAAATCACTTTCAAAAATGATGACACTGCCAACGTTCATCAAATCGTTGGCAAAGTTAGTTTCGACGATGCCAAATTGAAAGAAAATTTATCAGCCTTTCTGGATGCTCTGAAAAAGGCGCGACCGACAACGATCAAAGGATCCTACATAAAAAATTTAGTCCTTTGCTCTACGATGGGGCCATCAATAAGAATAAACGAGAACTAAAATATGCACCCCTCATTATTGAGGGGTGTTTTTTAAAAAAAGTATGTTAATAGTGGCTTCTATAGGAATAAATTCCCTCACTGATGAAAAAATTAGAAAAATGATTCTGACCGGAGCTGACATGTTTCGTTTCAATTTTTCGTACCGATCAATCGAAGAAAATATAAAACATATCCAAACCGCTCAAGACGCCATTACTGATTTGCATGCTAAAACAAAATTAATATTTGATTTACCGGTTAAAAAATACCGATTGGGTTATTTTGATTTGAATTCATTTGCTGTTAGAGAAAATGAAGAATTTATTTTTAAATACGCCTCTTACTCTTCAGACTGCAACCAATTTATTCCAGTAAAAATCAATCAACTTGGCAATAAAGTTGAAATCAATCAAACAGTCACTATTAGTGATGGTGAAATTGCTATCCAAATAACTGAAATAATCGATTCTAATACCATCAAAGCTAAAATCCTTAATAATGGAGTGATTTTTTTTAACAAATCTTTTAATATCAAACATTATCGTCCTGAACAAGAATTATTAACGGAATATAAAGAAATAATCGAAAAAACAAAACATTTGGAACCAAATTACTTTGCTGTGCCATTTATTAATGCAAACTTTAACAATGAATTTAAAAAAATATTTTATCAACAAGATACTAAAGCAAAACTGATAATCAAGATAGAACAACAAATCGACGAGGGTGAAATAATATCAATAACTCAAGATGAAACTTATGATATGATACTGTTGGATCGTGGGGAGATGGGAGTAAATTTGCCATTTGAAAAAGTTGGCCTATGGCAAAAACATATCAGCATGATAACAAAACAATACAAGAAGAAACTCCTTATTTCTACCCAAATACTAGAAAGTACAATTAACAATTTTGTCCCCCACCGATCAGAGATTCTTGACTTAACCAACATGGTTTTGGACAAAATTGATGGCATCGTATTGTGTCATGAAACAGGTTACGGAATGCGCCCGGCCTACTCTGTTTATGTAGCCAAAAAAATAATAACTGAGGTAGAAAAACACACAAATAATCACAAATAAAATGAATAAGAGAAAATTGGACAAATTAATACCTCCTCTAACCACTTGGATGAAACTGATAAAAAAGAATACCGAGGATTTTATTCTAGAAGATCGTACCAAATACGATCGTCTTGAGATATTGTCATCTCTAACCGGTATAAAATGCAACATCCCAATTTATAAATTGAAAACTACCGATATTTTATTAAATAAAAATGTTCCAAAATTTAATGGTCGTTGCGGTTGGCGTCTAATTCCTATTAAAAATAATTTTCCAAAATTAAGAACTCGCGGCAAAAGTATGGTCGCCAACAAAAATTGGCTTAAACAAGAAAAAATAGATCCTAAAATTTACCCCCAAGTAGAAATTATTCCTCAACACAAACAAATTATAAATTCCGGGATTTTTGTGATTGATAAAAATAAAATATTTGGAGAAATTGTTCCTGGAGATTTGTGGCAGTTAATTTATGGCACAGTGCCAACAAATTTATCTATTCATTTTTTATATGATTTTAAAAAATGGACATTTTCTATAAAAAATAAAGGTGTAGAAAAAATAATTAAAACTTTGGTAAAACAATTAAAAATAGAAAACACAAAAATAAAAAAAGAGATTAAGACACGACTAAATGGACAACTAAATAGTGTAAATTATATAAAAGGATATTACGAATTTAGAGCATGGAAAGACAAAACTTTGTTGGTTGATTATGACAGAATATTATATAAATTATTCAACAAACATTTACTTCCAAATAAATTATATTTAAAGGGGATGTGTATTAGCCCAGGTAAAGCTAAGGGAGAAATTAAAATTATCAATAATTCCACAAAACAAACTGTTACAGAAAAGGATATTATTGTGTGCCCAATTATAACCGTAGATTATATACCTTTAATAAAAAAATGCGCTGGGGTAATTATTAAGCAAGGCGGGATGCTTTCTCACGCCTCTATCGTTTTGAGAGAAATCAAAAAGCCGTGTTTAGCTATATCTGATGAAATAATCAAAACATTAAAAAATAAAAAAATAGTGACTCTAAACGCCAATAACGGTCAGATAATTTTAAACTAATTTTCCGCTAAAATAAGACAAAAAGTAGCTATTGGCAACAATGGTTATTTTTGTTAAAATAACCATAAGTTATTAACCTACATTTTTATGCTAACAGACAGAGAAAATGTCATCCCTTGGGATGAATGCTTCATGCGTATAGCCCACGTGATTGCCCAACGATCAAAAGACCCTAGCACTCAGGCAGGCGCCGTTATTACCGACCAACACAATGTAGTACTTGGTATGGGTTACAACGGATTTCCGCGTGGAATTGAAAGTGGAATATTACCTTGGGATCGCGAAGGCAGTTTTACCGAAACAAAATATGCTTACGTCTGTCATGCCGAAGAAAATGCTGTTTACAACTCAAACCAAAAAGTAACTGGTGCAAAAGTTTATTGTACCCTATTTCCCTGTAATGAATGCACAAAAACTCTTATCCAAAACGGAATTACAGAAGTAATTTACGAAAGTGATAAATATCACGATACTGACGCCTGTGTTGCCTCACGTCGTATGCTTGATGCCGCCGGTATCAAATGTCGTCAATATATTTTAGATTCGATAAAATAAATTTTATGGCAAAACTGATTATTGGTATCGTCGGCGAAAATGCTGCCGGCAAAACCACTGCGACTGAATATTTAAAAAATAAATTCAACGCGGTGACTTTTCGTTTTTCGGATATGCTCTATGATGTTTTGAAAAGAATGTATATTGAGCCAAATCGAGGCAATTTGCAAACTATTTCCACTATTATACGTCAAAATTTTGGCGATGATATTATGTCCAAAGTTATCGCCCAAGATGCCAAAAATTCCAGTTCAGAGATTATTATTACCGAAGGAGTGCGTCGACCGAGTGACATCCCCTATCTCAAAGAATTGTCCAATTTTATTTTAATTTATATCAAAGCCGATGAACGCGTGCGTTTTTCTAGACTGGCCAATCGCGATGAAAAACCAGATGACGCCACCAAAACTTGGGATGAATTTCAAAAAGAAAGTTTGCAAGAATCCGAACAACAAATTTTGGCGATTGCTCAAACTGCCAATTTTGTTATTGATAACAATGGCACGATTGAAAATACTTATCAACAATTAGATAATGTTGTGACAAAATATTTGTAAATTATGCAAGTAAAAATCAAAAGATTAGACCCATCACTACCACTACCGCAATACCACACATCCGGTTCGGCTGGTTTTGATTTTTATGCTAGTAAGACTATTACCATTCCACCAAAAGAAATTGCGCGCATCCCAACCGGATTAATTATCGCCGCACCGATTGGTTATTTTTTAGCTATTATCAGTCGATCTAGCACTCCTCAAAAAAAAGGCTTAAATATTCCCAATGGTGTTGGAGTAATAGACAGCGACTATTGCGGTGAAAATGATGAAATTCAAATATTGATGTACAATTTTACAGAACAACCCACCACCATCGAAAAAGGTGAACGTATCGCTCAAGGGCTATTTTTAAAAGTAGAGCAAGGACAGTGGGAAGAAACCGACCAAATGAACCAAAATTCCCGAGGTGGTTTTGGTAGTACGGGAAACAAATAAAATCATATGCAAGCCTACCTAGATATTGTAAAAAAAGTATTAGAACAAGGAGAAATAAAAAATAATCGTACCGGCATAGACACTATCGCCACGGCTGGCGCTATTTTTGAACACGATATGAGCCTAGGTTTTCCAATGCTCACCACCAAAAAAATGCCATACAAAGTTATTGCTTCTGAATTGGAATTTTTTATCAAAGGTTTGACTGATAAAAAATGGTTACAGGATCATAATAACCATATTTGGGATGAATGGGCTTACCCCAAAAAAGCCCCATATGGTCACGATGAAATATCCAAAAACCGTATGAAATTAGAACGTGATCTCGGACCAATTTATGGTTTTCAATGGCGCCATTTCAATGCTCCCTATTATAATTTTGAAACGGATTATACCGATCAAGGTGTGGATCAACTCCAACGCCTAATCGAAAAATTAAAAACTGACCCCAATGATCGCCGCATGATCGTGATGGCCTGGAACCCACTGGCACTTCATGAAATGGCTTTACCTCCCTGCCATTATGGTTTTCAGGTAACCGTGATCAATGGTAAATTAAATTTATTGTGGAATCAGCGCTCTGTCGATACTATGCTTGGGCTACCATTTAATATTGCGAGTTATGCCACTTTATTGCATCTGTTAGCCAAAGAAACCGGTTTGCAAGAAGGCAAACTGGTAGGATTTTTGGCCGATGTTCATATTTATATCAACCACCTAGATGGTGCACGCGAACAACTTACTCGCGACCCAAATCTCTATCCACTACCTAAAATTATTACCGAAAATTTTACTTCTATTTTTAATTGGCAATGTAGCGATTCAAAAATTGATGGATACCAAAGTTATCCAAAGATTGAATTAGCTATTGCTGTATAAATTATGTCATTTTCTCTCATTGCTGCCGTCGCCAAAAATAATTGTATTGGAAAAAATAACAAAATACCTTGGAATGTTCCGGAGGATTTTCAATACTTCAAAAAAATGACTCTTAGTAAAACTTGTGTGATGGGACAAGCTACTTATGAGTCTATTTTGAACTATCTCGGCAAACCATTGTCTGGCCGCCAAACAGTAGTAGTTACTTTGGATAAAAATTATTCTGCCGTTGAAGGTGTACGTATTTTTCATTCTTTGGATGATATATTTGAAAAGTTAAAAAACGAAGATATTTTTATTTGTGGCGGAGCTAGTATCTATCGTCAAACTGTCGACCGTGTGGATACATTATATATTACTGAAATTCACCAATCCCCTGATGGAGATACTTTTTTCCCGGAAATCAACAAAAATATTTGGAAAGAAACCGCTCGTGAAAATCATAATGGCTATTCATTTGTAACCTACAAAAAATAAAATAATATGTTTATCATGATCGACGGTATCGATGGTAGTGGAAAAAGCACAGTTATGTCTGCTTGGAAAAAATATTTATCAGATCAAGATAAAAATATTTTTGATTTAAAAAATTATTTAAAAGAAAAAGATCACTATCTGGAAACACGCGAACTGTTTAATTGTGATATAATTTTTTCCGCCGAACCAACTTATACCGGTGTCGGCAAAGTAATTCGTGAGGAGTTAATCAATACCTCTACTTCATATCCACCAAAAGCCGTTGCTGAAGCATTTTCGTTGGATCGTTTAGTTCTTTATACCAAAATTATTATCCCTTTATTAAAAAAAAACAAAACAATAATTCAAGATCGCGGAGTTTCTTCATCTCTAGCCTATCAGCCACTTACCAACCAAGAAGTTACTACAAATTTTGTCGCTAATTTGCCAGGTAATCAATTGGCGCTAAAAAACAGACCGGATTATTTGATATTAGTAGATTGCGATGCCCAAGTTTCTTTTGATCGACTCCACTCTCGAACAGACAAACAAGACAACGCTATCTTTGAACGAATGGAATTTTTAGAAAAATTAGCCACTCGTTATTTAGATAAAAATTATCAAAAACTTTTTACAGACCAAGGTACCAAAATCCTGCATTTGAACGGAAACGAAAAAATTGGTATAATGAATGAACAAGCCGTTTCTTTATTAAAAACTATTTTAAAATAATATGTTAATTACAATTTCAGAGCTAACCCGCCAAAGTTGGGACAATTATCTAAAGACAATGCGACGTTTTGCGCCTTTTTTGAGCGTATTGTTGGCGATTATTATTATTCGTTATCTTTTAGGCTTTACTGGACTTTATCTCAATGCTTACACCAAATTATCTACTCTTTCTGTCGATTTGGTTACTGCTCTAATTATTTTTGCCTTATCTTTTTTAGGTGTCTGGACAACTTTCGCTATTATCAAGTCAACCCAACTTATTCAAAGAAATCTACCATTAATAACTTTTAAAGAAAGTTACATTCAAACCGCTCAATATATTATTCCAACTTTTTTATTGTCTCTTTTGGTAGCTGTGATTGTGATGGCCGGTAGTATTTTGTTTTTACTTCCCGGCATTATTTTTTCAATTTGGTATTATTTTGTAAATTACATTATAATTTTTGAAGATCAAACCAATTTAGCTAGTCTAAAAACCAGCAAACAGCTGGTAGTCGGTCGCTGGTTTGACATGGCTTTCAAAATTGTCTTACCAAAAATTGTCTTTTTAATCGGAATAATCATTTTAAATATTTTGATTCCCAATATAATTATCAAAATTTTTGATCCTTCCAGCATAAAAATTACCCTTATACTGGCGTTAATAAATGGTATTGTCAGTATCTTGACTCTACCTCTGTTTATCTGGAGTGACACCATTTTATATTTTAGCGCCAAAGAAAATCCAATTATAAACACTGCGCCGATAATTAAATAGTTTTTAAATTTCCGACAAATTATGCCCAAATACACCCCAATTATTGGTCTCGAAATTCACGTCGAACTCAAAACCAACAGTAAAATGTTTTGCGCCTGTGCCAACAATCCCGATCGTGATGCTCCCAACACCAATATTTGTGAAACTTGCATGGCTCACCCTGGTACACTCCCCGTTCCAAATAAAACCGCTATCATCTGGGCTACCAAAATCGCCAAAGCTTTGGGTTGTAAAATAAATGAATATTCCAAATTTGACCGCAAACACTATTTTTATCCCGATCTTCCAAAAGCGTACCAGATTTCTCAATATGATTTACCAATCGGCGAACACGGTGCTGTCGAACTAGAATTTATTTCCGGAAAAAATCATCGCGACACGGCAAAAATTGGCATTACCCGTGTTCATCTTGAAGAAGATACTGCTAAATTGACCCACGGTACTGATAAAAATACTTTAGTGGATTTTAACCGTGCCGGTGTGCCATTAGTAGAAATAGTTTCTGATCCAGACATCCAAAGTAGTACCGAAGCCAAAGTCTATTGCCAAGAATTACAGACTATTTTGCGATATTTGGATGTCAGTGATGCCGATATGGAAAAAGGCCACATGCGCTGTGAAGCCAATATATCTATTCAAGAAAACGGTCAATTTGAAATTATTAATGGCGTTGTTCTACCTCTCGAAGACTATAAACTAAATAATAAAATAGAAGTTAAAAATATCAATTCCTTCAAAGCGATGGAAAAAGCGATTGATTTTGAAATAAAACGCCAAACTGCTTTGCTCGAAGACGGCAAAACCTGGGGGCCGGAAACTCGTGGTCTAGACGATGCCAAAGGTGAAACAATTTTACAACGTGTCAAAGAATCCGCCGCCGATTATCGCTACTTTCCAGAACCAGACATCCCTCCATTTCACCCCTTACAGATTACCGGCGAGTTAGATTTACCGGAATTACCAGCCATTCGTCGCACTCGTTTTCACAAAGAGTACGGGTTTTCTTATGCTGATGCTCAAATTTTAACTAACGATAAATATTGGGCAGAGTTTGCTGAAAATGTTTTTAGTGAATTACAAAATTGGTTGAAGGATTTAAAAAATAATTTGTTAATCGAAGAAGTGATAAAAAATAAAAAAGAAGTTACTCCCTCACAACAACTCGCCAAACTTACCGGCGGTTGGCTCACCTCCAAATTAGCCGGCGCTATGGCCGAAAGAAAAATTGATATCCGAATTTTAAAAATTAAACCGGAAAATTTTGCCGAATTGATCGCTTTGATTTTTATCAATCGCTTAAACTCGACCAACGCTCAAAAGGTTTTAAATGAAATGCTAGACTCTGGAGTAGACATGGATCCAACTCATATTATGGAAGAAAAAGGCTACGGACAAGTAAACGATGAAGACAAACTAGGTGTAATAGTAGATGAAGTAATAAAAAATTATCCAATCCAAGTCGAACAATTTAAATCTGGCAAAGGACCAATTTTGCAATTTCTCAAAGGCATGGCAATGAAAGCAACTGAAGGTAGTGCTGATCCAGCCGTTGTTGAAAAATTATTACGAGAAAAATTAAAATAACTGCAAAAATTGTAAACACACTGCGACTTGTCAACAAATAAATATTCTGATAAGATGTTATGGATATGAAAAAACCCAATTCAACTCAACTAAACTGTCCGTTTCTTGAAAACTTTTTATTTTTATCATCTTTTAATACTACCGACCAACGGTAGTATTTTTTTATATGTCCAATATAAAACAAACAAAAACAGGATTAAAGAACGAACTTTTATTAGAAATAAAAAAACGTGGTGGTTTTGTTAATTGTCACTGCCATTTAGACAAATCTTTTTATATTACTAAATCTGGTTTAAATCTTGCAATGTTAGATATGGAAACAAAATGGCATATGAGCGATGATATCAAAAAAAATAGCACCCAAAAAGATATTGAAAATAGAATTAACCGCGGTTTAGAGATGTTAAAAAAACAAGGAGTTAAAACAACAGCCACTTTTATTGATGCTTATAATGCTGTTGGGCACAAAGCTATGGATGCAGCTATCAAAGTAAAAAGAGAACAAAAAAATATCTTTAATCTTTTAACTATCACTCAACCACTTGGAGGTTTGATAAAACCGGCCGCCAGAAAACTTTACGAAGAAATTACTGCCAAAGCTGATATTGCTGGTGGATTACCTTCTAGAGACAGACCTAACGATGATAAAAATTTTGATTATTTATTTTCTATTGCCAAAAATCTAAACAAGCCAATTCATATTCATATAGATCAAGAGAACCACCCAAACGAACGTGATACTGAAAAATTAATTAAATATACAATTAAACACAAATACCAAGGAAGAGTGGTGGCTATTCACACGATATCCACGGCTGCTCAAAATAAAAAATATCAATCAAAATTATATAAAAAAATTGCTGATTCGGGAGTCAGTGTTGTGGTTTGCCCTTCCGCCGCTCTTTCTATGAAAGCACTGAGCCAACATAAAGCACCCATCCATAATTCTATTGCAAACGTACCTGAAATGATAGCCGCCGGAATAGTGGTTGGCCTTGGAACTGATAACATTGAAGATTTTTACCAACCATTTGTTGATGGTGATATGTGGACCGAGTTACGAATGCTGATGGAATCCTGTCGCTATTATAATTTTGAAGAACTGGCTAATATAGCTTCGACAAACGGACAAAAAATATTATTAATTAAATAATTTTTAACTTTATCCTATGGATAATAAAACAACGTACACACATATTGCCTCATACGAACCAAAAAGTAAGGAAGATGTAAATAAAGTAGTATTACTATATTCTGGCGGCTTAGATACATCTGTGATGTTGAAATG
Organism: Candidatus Magasanikiibacteriota bacterium; assembly: GCA_036170335.1. Taxonomy (GTDB): domain Bacteria; phylum Patescibacteriota; class Patescibacteriia; order Magasanikbacterales; family GWA2-37-8; genus CAIOJG01. Next base: position 9,737 of record JAVHOZ010000089.1, read on the forward strand.
GATTCAGGATGAATACAAAGCTGAAGTGATCGCCCTTTGTATCGATATCGGTCAACAGGTAGATGATTTGGAAGCAATACGTTTAAAAGCATTATCTTTAGGTGCTATTAAATCCATCGTTATAGATGCCAAAGATGAATTTGCAGAAAAATACATTGCTCGTGGAATAAAGGCGAATGCTAGATACCAAGGTGATTATCATCTCAGCACCCCTATCGGTCGCCCCTTGCTGGCAAAATTGGCAGTAAGAGTGGCACTAGAAGAAAAAGCAGATACCATCGCGCACGGATGTACCGGCAAAGGAAATGACCAGGTTCGATTAGAAGGTACAATTGTAACCTTAAATCCAGACATAAAGGTCATTGCTCCAGTACGTGAATGGGGTATGGGTCGAGATGAAGAAATAGAATATGCTAGAAAAAATAACATTCCAGTTCCTCATAGTGTTGACAAACCATATTCGTCAGATGACAATATGTGGGGAGTTACATCTGAAGGAGGAGAAATTGAAAAACCAGAATTAATACCTCCGTTAGAAAAAATATTACAAGTTTGCACTCACCCAAAAGATGCACCAAACGAGGAAGAAATAATAACTATAGAATTTGTAAAAGGCTTACCGGTAGCATTAAACGGTGAATCGATGAAAATGGCCGATTTAATAATTAAATTAAATATAATTGCAGGAAAACATGGTGTTGGTATTGTACACCACATTGAAGACAGAGTGGTTGGACTTAAGGTACGTGGGATTTACGAACAACCTGGTGGCCATACCATAATCAAAGCACATAAAGAACTTGAAAAATATGTTTGTACTAGACATGAAAATAAATTTAAAGAACTAGTAGATCAAGAATGGGCCTATCTGTGTTATGGCGGTCTCTGGTATGAACCATTGATGAGAGATCTGTCTGGTTTTATAGATATACTGAATGAAAAAGTAAGTGGTGAGGTAACAATGCGCTTATTTAAAGGATCTGCCGAAGTAGTGGCACTAAAAACACCAAATGCCCTATTCGATGAAAAATTGGCCACCTTCATGAAGTGTGATCTCTTCAATCAAAACGCCTCTCCTGGTTTTATAGAACTATGGAGCTTGCAAATGAAAATGGCTAAACAAACCACAAAAAATATTCTTTTAACTATTGGTGAACAAGAAAATAAAGAAAAATTGTTGGCTGAAGCAAAAACTATATCCGAACTTGGGTGTATTATATACGCCACTGAAAATACAAGTATATTTTTAGAAAAAAACAATATTCCAAACCGAATAGTTTACAAAGTATCTACCAATAAAAAACCAAACATTTCAGAGTTGCTTCTCCAGAAGCGATTTGATATGATAATCAACATACCATCCATTGATGATAATACCAATACTGATGGAGAGAAAATTCGCTCGCTGGCCGTTGAAAACAATATCTTACTAATAACTAGTGTTGAAGTGGCCAAAAGTACTGTTGCCCAATTAAAAACTAACATAAATAACAAACTACATTAAGTATTAAAATAAATATTTTATGCGTCATCTCATCTCTCTAAAAGAACAGACTCGCGAGGATATCTTAAAAATGTTAGACATGGCAAAAAAGATCAAAACCAAACGTGCTGCCGGTGAGATGACCAATTATTTAACCAACCAAACATTAGTAATGTTATTTCAAAAAACTTCCACTCGCACTCGCCTATCTTTTGAAGCCGGTATGACTGAGCTCGGCGGACATGGTATTTTTTTGGATAGTCGCACTTCTCAACTTTCTCTCACTGATTATGGTGATGAAATTCAGGCTATTATGCGTTTTGGACAAGTGTTGATGATGCGAGCTCTAAAAGCGGATGATGTAATAAAAGCAGCGTCGTATAATCGCATTCCAGTAATTGATGCCTGCAGTGAAAAGTATCACCCAGCTCAAGCGCTTAGCGATTTACTTACCATGGACGAAAAAAGTAACGGTATAGAAAATGTTAAAAAAATTACTTGGCTCGGAGTGGAAAATAATGTTTCCAATACATTAATGTTGGCTTGTGTAAAATTGGGAATTAAAGTTGCAATTGCTGCGCCCGAAGCAAACGCTCAAAGTGTTGATACTGAATTAAATGCAATGGCGCAAGCGACTGGAAATGTAATGCGCACGACCAATCTTGAAGAAGCGTTGAAAGACACCGACTATGTTCACACTGATACTTGGATGGATATGGAATTTTTTGAAAACGGCCAAGTAAAACCATCATTTCAGGCTGAATATGAACGTCGCAAAAGTACTTTTATGCCATTTCAACTAAATGCCAATCTGATAAACACTTACGCTCCCCAAGCCAAAATAATGCACTGCATGCCTTGTCATATTGGCTATGAAATCTCTCGCGATGCCGTTGACCATCCAAATGCGGTTATTTTTGATCAAGCGGAAAATCGTATGCATATGCAAAAAGCGATGATTATGTGGTTGTTGTAAAATTAAGTTTAAATTTTTTTATTTTTGCCATTCCCGCGAACCCGGGAATCCAGGTATTTAAACAGATTCCCGCTTTCGCGGGAATGACAATCTGCAATTTTTATGCTCAAAACAAATTTCCTAAACAAAGAATTCACCAATCCAATTGTGGTCGCCTCTGGTATTATTGGCGTGACCGGTTCGAGTTTAAACAGAGCAATAATAAACGGTTGTGGTGGCGTGACAGCCAAATCCGTTTCTTTGACTCCGCGATTTGGTCACCCCAACCCAACTATGATTGGACAAGAACATTATTTTTTGAATGCAGTTGGTTTGTCCAATCCAGGAGTAGATGAGGCCGTAAAAGAATTGATTGAATTTAAAAAACTATCTTCTGCGCCATTGATTGGCAGTATTTTTGCCGGAACTCCAGACGAATTTGCGCAGGTGGCTGAAAAATTATGTGTTGCACCACTGGATTTTTTAGAAATTGATATTTCCTGTCCCAATGTTAGTAAAGAATTTGGTGAACCGTTTGCTTACACCACTTCAGCGGTCGAACTAATTACTAAAAAAGTAAAAGCGGTTGTAAATGTGCCAATATCAGTGAAACTTTCTCCCAACGCATGGAATATTGATCAAATTGCCCAAGCGGCCGAAGCGGCTGGAGCCGATGCCATCACTGCCGTCAACACCGTCAGTGGCATGGCGATAGATATCCATAGCCGAATACCCATTTTATCCAACAAACAAGGTGGCGTTTCCGGTCCAGCATTATTTCCAATCGCCTTAAAATGTGTTTTTGATATTTATAAAAAAGTAAAAATTCCAATTATTGGTACGGGTGGTATTACAACCGGCAAAGATGCGCTTGAAATGATCATGGCGGGCGCCACTCTTTTGGGTGTTGGTTCAGCCGTATATTTCCGTGGCGAAGATGTATTTAAAAAAATCACACAGGAAATGGAAGAAATTATGAAAGCGGAAAATATTAAAAATTTAAATGAGATAAGAGGTTGTGTTCACCAATAATTTATGCAAAATGCTACACCAATTTTTTTACCGATAATCAAAATCGATGACGAAAATGAAAATGTAAAGACTTTTTTTATTCAAGGAAATGTCCAAGCCGAGCCGGGACAATTTGTAATGCTTTGGATGCCGAGGATTGGCCAGAAACCATTTTCAATTTCTGATTGTGATAAAAACCAATTTGCACTAACCGTTTTTAAACGTGGACCGTTAACCGAAAAACTATTTACTTTAAAGGTAAATGATAAAATTGGTATTACCGGGCCTTTTGGCACTAGTTTTAGCCTTAAATCAGACACGAATTATTTTATGGTAGCTGGCGGATATGGCGCCGCTCCATTATATTTTTTATCCAAAAAATTACAAACATTAAATTCACATATAGATTTTTTCTTGGGGGCACGATCGGATAAACAATTATTATTTTTAGATAAAATAAAATCTCTATACAATATTACTCTCCACCTAGCCACTGACGATGGTAGCGCTGGTGAACAAGGTTTTGTAACTGAACAGCTAGAAAAAAAATTAGCTACAATAGAAAATAAAAATAATATTTTAGTTTGTACTTGTGGTCCAGAGTTAATGGAGAAAAAAGTATTAGACCTTTGTAATAAATATAATGTGGATACACAAATTAGCATTGAACGCCATATGAAATGTGGTATCGGTGTTTGTGGCCAATGTTGTGTTGATCCACTTGGATTATGTATGTGTACCAATGGTCCAGTAGTTTGCAAAATTATCGCCAATCAAATTACCGAATTTGGAAAATATCATCGTGATAAAAGTGGAGCTAAAATTTATTTTAACTAAAACTGTCATTCCCGTGAAAGCGGGAATCCAGTACATTTTAATTTAGATTCCCGCTTTCGCGGGAATGACACAATAATTCATATGACCAATCCAGAATTGATAGAAAAATTATTTGAAATCGGAGCAGTAAAATTTGGCGAATTTAAGCTAAAAAGTGGTATTATGTCGCCTATTTATGTTGACCTACGAGTGATAGTTTCTTATCCTGAAATATTAAGATCCATAGCGGAGGCAATGTGGAAAAAAATTAATAATTTAAATTTTGATCTAATTTGTGGAGTGCCATACACTGCCTTGCCAATCGCCACCGCCATGTCTATCGCCCATAACCTCCCGATGGTCATGCGCCGCAAAGAAGTAAAGGACTACGGCACCAAAAAAGCTATTGAGGGTGTTTTCACTGCTGGACAAAAAGTTTTAATTGTAGAAGATTTAGTCACTAGTGGATTGAGTGTTTTTGAAACTAGCGAACCACTAGAACATGAAGGTTTAAAAATTATTGACGTTGTCGTTTTACTTAATCGCGAACAAGGCGCGCAGGAAAATTTAAAAAATAGAAATTTAAATTTGCATGCCATATTTACCATTACTGAACTATTACAAACACTACTAGAAAAAAATAAAATTGACCAAAATATTTTTGATACTACTATGCAATTTATTAACACTAATCAAATCAAAAAGTAATTTCTGTATGCAAATTATTGAAAAAATAAAAAATATAATACAAAAAAATAATTCATTAGTGTGTATCGGTTTGGATAGCGAATTAATCAAAATACCATCTCATTTACAAACTGAACAATATCCTCAATTTGCTTTTAACAAAGCCATTATTGAAGTTACCAATGATTTAGTTTGTGCCTATAAGCCCAACACTGCTTTTTATGAAGCACGTGGCGACCAAGGAATATTGGAATTAAAAATGACCTGCGATTTTATAAAAAATAATTATCCAGAAATCATAATTGTTCTTGATGCCAAACGCGCTGACATCGGTAACACCAACAATGGCTATGAAACTTTTGCTTTTAACTATCTTCGAGCCGATGCGATCACTCTTCATCCATATCTTGGACAAGAAGCCTTAAAACCATTTTTGGACAACGAAGAAAAAGGTTCGATTATTCTCTGTCGTACTTCCAACCCGGGAAGTGGAGAATTTCAAAATTTAGAAATTGGTAATAAAAAATTATTTGAATTGGTAGCTCAAAAAGTAATCAGTGAGTGGAATAAAAATAATAACTGTCTCTTAGTTTTAGGTGCCACCTATCCGGATGAATTAAAATCTATTCGAAAGATTAGTGATAATATGTTTTTTCTTGTCCCAGGAATCGGCGCTCAAGGTGGATATTTGAAAAAGACTCTAAAGGCTGGTTTGAATTCTCAAAAATCTGGTTTAATTATCAATTCTTCACGTGGTATTATTTTTGCCGATAATACTAAAAATTTTGCAAAAAAAGCTCGTGAAAAAACATTAAAATTAAAAGAAGAAATCAATAAATATCGCAGATAAAACATGCACTTGACATAAATTTAAAAAATCAATAAACTTACCTAGGTTCTTTCACAAAACCCACCGGCAAATGCCACGGGTTTTTTCGTACAACTTCACACAAAGAGGTGCTCCCAATGAAAGAGGTTTTTCACCGCTACAGTCAGAATGTCCACATTCTTGACGATATGATGGCCTTATCCGGTTTGACAAAACTGTCAGATCGCGACACTGGACAACACAGTGTGCGTCGTCTGACTGCCGCTCTTTACCGCGAGGTCCTGTTGCGCGCAGTTGTCAATCGTCTCTTCCCCATTGTTAATGTCGATGTTCCGACTCCAATGAAAGAGTTTGTGGGACTGAAGGGCGAACTCTCAACCGACGTCGTCGATCCATCAACACAGGTGACCATCGCAACCCTGTTGCGCGCCGGCGACGTCCCGGCTTCAGCTTGCTTTGATCGTCTCAGTGGTGTGCTTGAACAAAACGCTGTCCGCCAAGACTTCTTCGGGGCTGGACGCGTCACTAACGAAACACACCAAGTCACTGGTACCAACGTCTCCTACATGAAGATCAGTGCGATTCAAGATCGCATCCTCCTCATTCCGGACCCAATGGGTGCTACCGGTGGAACGGTGGTACGGACACTTGATCTCTACGGCACTGAACAGGTCACTATGGCTCGCGCCATCGTCGCCATGCACCTCATCATCACGCCCGAGTACGTTCGGCGCGTGACAGCAGTCTATCCGCAGTTGCAGATCTACGCGTTGCGCCTTGATCGCGGTATGAGCGACCGCGACGTCCTCGACTCCGTTCCTGGAACCTTCCCGGATCGCGAGTTTGGCCTCAACGAGACCCAGTATATCGTCCCTGGTGCAGGCGATCTCGGATTCCGGCTGACTGGCATTCCGTAAAGAACAACACCACAACAAGGAGAAAAACAACACGCGTTCCGCCCCGGCACATCAGCCTGGGCGGACGCACATACAAATTAAAAATCAAAAACTCCCGAACAGTCGAGAGCTTTTTTATTTTTACACTATCTAATTTTCTGCAACGCCTCCCTCAATAGTTGTTCACTAGTTTTATTTTTTACATCAATTTGTTTCACCACTTCCCTAGCTTGCAGAGCAGAATACCCCAAAGTAATTAAACCTTCGACCGTATCATTTACCGCCGCATTATCACCGCTTACCAAATCTGCTCCAAAACTCTTTTGTTCTTTGGACATCTTCTCACGCAATTCTACCACGATCCGCTCCGCAGTCTTTTTTCCGATACCACTTACTTTGGTCAAATATTCCAAATCACCTCGTCCTATCGCCAGAGCAATTTCCGCCACACTACCAAGTGATAACAAATGCAAAGCAGTTTTTGGTCCCACACCAGATACCGACACAAAATTTTTAAATAACTTTTTTTCTAATTCATTGGCAAAACCAAATAAATCTAACACATCTTCCCGCACAACTAAATAAGTTTCTAAATTTACTTCATTTCCAACCAAACACAAGCTATTCGCCCCAGGGCTTATCATCACCCGATATCCTACCCCCCCAGCTGTCATAATTATCACTTCAGAACCACTATTGTTGATCACTTTACCGCTAATTACTGCAATCATAAAAAATATTTTAACAAGCTTATTCTAACATAAAAAAAACCGCTCGAACAGAGCGGTTTTAAATATTTATTTTTTACCTTTTTTCACTCGGCTAACACGGATCAAACCGCCACAAGGCACAATCTCAACCCCCAACTTTTCCAATTCGTCCAAAAACAAATTCATACCCAATGAATCAGATGACATGTGTCCGGCAATAACTATATTCATATGGAACTCACCTGCATTCTTCACTGCGTCCTCACGCATATGCATGCCAACTATCGTACTGACACCAAATTGTGAAAATTGCTGATACACTTTGGCTGAAGGATTGGTACCACCGGTCATCTCCGTCATTATTTTACCGACACGATGATTTGGCGCACCAGATATAATTTTTGGTCCAAACCCGTTCTTCTTAGCATATTGATATTCTGGTAATAACATCAAGCAATCAATAATCTCACCCACTGTTTCCGGTTTGTTTTTTTCTAAATAATCTTTGATAAATTTATCTACCAAATTATCGGTAATAGTATGAGTATTAATAAAATTAATCCCTAAATGTCTAGCAATATCAATAGTCTGAAAATGATTAATAGGGTGAGTGCCACGCCCTACTTCTCGTATGCGCTCATCGGTCAATCTTTCGGCAATATGCACTGGTATCCCATGTAGAGGATAAACATCAGAATACATTTCCATCACCTCATGCAAATTGGACAAGCCTTTACCTTCTGGATGATGAGCAATAACTAAATCAATTTTTTTACCACGCTCATTGAATTGGCTTGCCAATAAAATTTCTCCCTCATTTATATCTATCCCCGCCATTACTCTTTTTACTTGAGTTTTGCCATCATCTACATGAATACCACCATCTGGATAAGGATTGCTTAATTTGTCAATATCAAAAAATTCTTGCTCCTCTTTTTTGAGACCAGTATATTGTTTATTTACCCGATCTAAATATTTTTGTACCCCTTTTGGACCGCGTGGATCAGCAGCCACACCCATTTTAGTACCCAAATCAAAAATTTCTTTAACTTTCATAATGGAATTATTTAATTTAAATTACCAATTTATTTTAGAACAAAAAAGTGATAACGTCAATTGCACCTAATTTTTATATCTGAATCTAGATAACCCGGTTTTATCTTTCAAAAACATCCTCTTTGTCATTATAAGTAGAATAATCAGCGGTTAACTCCTCACCTTCTTTGATAATTCGAATGGTTTCAAATGTGTGACCATCACTGTCTACTTTGATATTTGGCATATCAGAGTGATTAATGTAATAAGCAATATCTACTTGCGCTAAACCATTATCCGGTAAATGATAGACACCACTCTTATAAACAAACATATCTTGAATTAAACTTTCAGCACCAACAGTTTTATTGTTCCTTCACCAACCTCAACTTCCTCTGATACCAAGTCTTGTCCCACTAAAATTTCTGAAGCCAAAACTGAACTTTTTATTTCCTTTTCAAAATCTACAAACACTGTAATCAGATCTTGATTATTGGTTTGATACTTGATCGCAATTTTATCATTTATCGTCAACCTTTGTTCTTTGCGCATCTGGTTGATGGTTCGCACGATCTCACGCACCAGACCTTCTTTTTTCAAACTTTCATCCACCACAACATTCAACCAAACTTTTACTGCCCCTTCTTCTTTATTTACCCATTGTTTATCCACCACTACTAATTCCGCAAAACTAACTTTTTTTACATTCAATTCTTCCGCCATCACTTGCAATAATTCACGCGACAAATGTTCAGCGTTCATTTTAAACTCCGATAACGGTTGGCGCGTCTTTAATTTATTTTCCGCACGCAAGGCCAAACCATATTCCACCATTTTTCGAACCAATTCCATATGTTCCAGCACGCTTTGTGTGTGAGGCATTTCTTTTGCCTCTGGCCACATTTCCAAATGGACACTTTCCAATTTTCCACCCAACTCCAAATAAATTTTTTCTGCAACAAAAGGCGTAAATGGTGCCATCACTTTGGATAATACTAGCAACACTTCTTTCAAAGTCGCGATTGCAAACTGTTTATCTTCTTCGTTGTTACCTTTGAAACGATCACGGGAACGACGCACGTACCACTGTGAAAGTTCAGTAATAAATTCGACAATTGGTCGGCTAGCTTCGGTCAATTTGTATTCTTCCATTCCTTTGGAAACGTCTTTTATCAACTGATTTAATTTTACCAAAATCCATCGATCGAGAGCGTGTTTACTTTCACCTACATCTTTAATATTATCGCCAGTAAACATTTTATAAAATTCAACAACATTCCAAAGAGTATTCACCACTTTATTGTACATTTCACGCACACCCGCTTCGGAAAAATTCAACGCCTCCGATCCCATCACTGGAGAAGTTATCAGATAATAACGCATGGCATCGGCGCCATATTTTTCAATCAAAATATCTGGTTCGGGATAATTTTTGAGACGTTTGCTCATCTTTTTGCCGTCTTCAGCCAATACAATTCCATTCACGATAACATTTCGAAAGGCCGGCGCGCTTTGTTTGACTGGAATTGAAGGATTGTCCCCCATAGTCAAAGCCGTCGCCAAAACATGCAAAGTATAAAACCAACCACGAGTTTGATCCTGACCCTCGGCAATAAATTCCGCCGGAAAACCCGCTTCAAATTTATTTTTATTTTCAAACGGATAATGCATTTGACCATAAGGCATCGCGCCGGATTCAAACCAACAATCCAATACTTCCGGAACACGACGATATACTTTACCGTCTTTTTTAATTTCAATTTTATCGATAATATGTTTGTGTAAATCGGTGACTTTTTGTCCGGACAACTCTTGCAGTTCAGCCACACTGCCAACACAAATTATATCGCCATCTTCGCTCTCCCACACTGGTAATGGATCACCCCAAAAACGATTGCGCGACACCGCCCAATCACGCGCGCCTTCGAGCCACAAACCAAACCGGCCATCTTTGATATGATTCGGCACCCAATTTATTTCCTGATTATTTTTCAAAAGTTGATCTTTTATTTCGGTCACTTTTACATACCAACTATCGGTCGCATAATTCAAAAGCGGACTATCACAACGCCAACAATGCGGATAACTATGTTCAACTTTTTCTTTGGAAAACAAACGCCCATTGGCCGCCAACCATTTAATAATTTCAATATCCGTCACCGTCGGCTCATCGGCTGGTTTCACTTCATGTCCAGCAAAGTCCTCGACTTCCTCAACAAAACGCCCGTCCATACCTACATGTTGCACCAAAGGTATTTCTTCTCGTTTGCCAAGTTGATAATCGTCATCACCAAAAGCCGGAGCAATGTGTACCACACCAGTACCACTTTCAGTATTCACAAATTCGGCTTCGACTACACGAAAAGCATTAGGAGTGTTTTTGAAATAATTAAATAATGGTTCATAAACCAAACCAACCAAATCTTTGCCAGACAATTCTTTGACAACAATATAATTTTTATCTTTAAAAACTTGTTCCACCCGATCTTTTGCTAAAATATAATTAGCATTTTCAAATTCAACTACCAAATAACCAATTTCTTTATTTACTGCCAACAAAACATTTCCCGGTAAAGTCCAAGGTGTAGTTGTCCATGCTAACACAAACACATCACCGTCTACACCAAATTTTTCTTTAGCATTTGTTAATTTAAATTTTGCCGTCACCGTAATATCTTTAACATCTCGATAACCTTGAGTAACTTCAAAATTGGAAAGCGGAGTCACACAACGCGGACAAATATGCATGGCTTTATGCCCTTTATACAGCAAATTTTTCTTATAAAGTTCTTTGAAAACCCACCAGACACTTTCCATATAAGACAAATCCATGGTTTTATAGTCGTTTTCCATATCCACCCAACGACCCATCCGTCGCACCGTCTTTTTCCATTCGGCGGCGTATTTCAAAACCGTCGCCCGACAAGCTTCGTTGAATTTATCTATGCCAAACGCCTCAATATCTTTTTTGCTATTAAGTTTTAATTCTTTTTCAATAATATTTTCAATTGGCAAACCATGACAATCCCAACCCCAACGACGATCCACGCGATATCCACGCATAGTCCAATAGCGAGGCACGGCATCTTTCATCAACGAAGCCACAATATGCCCATAGTGAGGTAAACCGGTAGCAAAAGGAGGACCATCATAAAAATGATATGGTTTATCCTCTGGACGCTGTGACATTGATTTTTCAAAACATTGATGTTCATCCCAATATTTTAAAATTTCTTTTTCATTTTGTGTGCTATTATACATAAAAATTTTGTCATTCCCGTAAAAACGGGAATCTTTATTAAAAAATAAAAAACACGAAAATATTCGTGCCAAGAGCCCACGACTCAATCGGGGCGGTACCATCTTGTGCTTTTACTTAATTTGGCTATCACGGGCTCACCCGGAAAGATCTACTTTTTGCTAATATTAGCAAATTTCTGCTTTCAGCTCCCCGTTGATGACGGGTAAAGTGCTTTTGACTATTTAAATTAATTTGGTAAATTTAAATTGTTTAGTGAAACTTGAGTTTGCCACAATTCTGCCATAGCCGGCCCTAATTTTTTTAATTCTTCTCCCAACCTAGCAACCTGACCTTGAAGTGAATCAAGATCTTGTTTTTGTTGTTCTTTTCCAAGTTTAATTGCCACATCTCTTACCAAATTTCTAACTATCAGATCAGCAAAATTATTTTTTTGGCCGCCTATTTTGGCCACCTGTATACTATGTACTTGATTCAAAATATCATCTATTTCACCTGATAAAACTTGTATTTGGTTCCCATCTCTAAATTCTTGTGATGTTTTTTCTGTTGCATTCAACTCAGCACCAGTTGGTTGTGGCGGTGTAATATCTGGAGATTTTGGTTTTCCTGCTCCTGTTTCTAACGTTTTCACTTTATTGTTTGGATCTATCAAATCACCATTTGGTGCTCTGTCCCCAGCCGGTTGCCCAAAAACATCATCCAGATTGATTGGAGGTAGTCCTCCTCTTACATTTCCACCGCGTAAAAATCCAGACATAAAATTAAACAAAAAAATCAATTAACTGAATATAGTATACCATAAAAACACCAAAAAGTCAAAAACAAAACATTGCCAAAATAATCAATAAAATGTTATAATTAAACTATTAAAAAATATTGATTTATGCTATATATTGCCTCCGATCATGCTGGCTTTCAGCTCAAAAAACACTTAATTACCTACGTAAAGACTCAATTAAGAAAATCTATCCAAGATTTGGGACCTAAAAAATTCGATAAAGATGATGACTTTCCGGATTTTGCTGTCCCTCTAACAAAAAAAGTAATTTTGAAAGATACCAATTTTGGTATTTTGATCTGTGGTACCGGCCATGGTGTCTGCATCGCTGCCAACAAAATAAAAGGAGTGCGCGCTATTTTGGGTTACAGTATTGAGTCGGCTGAAATGAGCAGAAAACACAACGACGCCAATGTGCTATGTTTGGCCGGTAAAATCTTATCCAACGAACACTCCAACGCCATTGTAAAAAAGTTTTTGGAAACAAAATTTGAAAATGCCGATAGATTGGTACGCCGCAATAAAAAAATTGCTGATTTGGAAAAATAATTTTATGATCATTCCTGCAATTCTTGAAAAAAACTTTTCTGATTTTGAAGATAAGGCCAAAAAACTTTCTTTTGCTCCCCTAATTCAAATCGATATCATGGACGGGGAATTTGTCGCTGGTAAAACATTTGAGGAAATTGAAAAAATAAATTTATTAGATTTAAAAAATAAATTAGAATTGCATTTAATGGTAAATCACCCAATAAAAGAAATTAATAAATGGAAAGTTGTTAAAAATATTAAGCGCATTGTTTTTCATATTGAATCCGAAGACAACCCGCAAGAAGTTATCAAAGTAATCAAAACAAATAACTATGAGGTGGGTGTGGCCCTGAATCCAGAAACCAACAAACTAGATATTTTGCCATTTCTTAGCGATATAGACGAGATACTTTTTATGACTGTTCATCCCGGTATTCAGGGAGCGCCATTTGTACCGGCAGTCCAAGATAATATTGTTGAATTGCGAAAACTTTTGGAAGTAAAAGAAAAAGATATGCTCATCGCTGTGGATGGGGCGATAAACAAAAACAATATTCAAGAAATAAAAAAATGGGGTGTAGACAATTTTTGTGTCGGTAGCGCGATTGTCGGATCCGCTGATTACCAAAAAGCTTATGAAGAATTAAATGATTTAATATAATTATGTTTGATCTTATTATTATTGGGGCAGCTGCGGCCGGTAGTAGCGCGGCTATTTACAGCGCGCGCCGAAAATTAAATTTTAAAATTGTTACTGACGATATTGGTGGTGAAGTTGCTTTATCCGGTGTGGTCAACAACTGGCCGGGAATTTTGGAAATTCAAGGGTATGAATTGGCGCAAAAATTCAACGAACATGTCAAATCTTATGGTGTTGAAATTGACCAAGGGTTTAGAGTTGAGAAAATTATTTCCGAAAAAAATTATCATACTGTGATTGCTAGAAATGCCAGCGGCGAAGAAAAACAGTATCAAACTAAAACAGTGATTGTGACAACTGGAATTCACCCTCGTCGAATTGGAGTAAAAGGCGAAGAAGAATTCAACCGTAAAGGAGTGACTTATTGTACGGTGTGCGATGGTCCTTTATTTAAAAACAAAAATACTACCACTATCGGATCTGGCAATTCGGCGCTTGAATCTGCTCTCATGATGGCTGGTATAGCCAAAAAAGTATATTTACTGAGCAAATTCAACAATAGCCCTGAAAATAACTTCGGTTTTCCCAAGGGTGAAAATATTTTGATTGATAAAATAAAAACTCTAGATAATATTGAAATTATTTACGGGGCGGTTACTACTGAAATTATTGGTGAAAAAAATGTAATGGGTGTAAAATATACAGATAACTCCGGGCTAGAAAAAACTATCGACACTCAAGGTGTGATGATACATATTGGACAAATTCCCAACTCACAATTTATTGATGTTGAAAAAAATACAATGAAAGAAATAAAAGTAGATGCCAAATGTCGCACTAATATTGCGGGAATTTTTGCCGCTGGCGATGTGACTGATGTTGCTTACAAACAAATCGGCATTTCAACTGGCCAAGGGATCACGGCTGCGCTGGCGGCTATTGAATATATTAATAGATGGAAAGAATAATTTAATTTAAAAATATGGATTTTCTATTTAATTTTATTCCGAATTTGCCTTGGACAAATTTGGAAATTGTTATGAACATAGTGGCGATACTCGGCGTCATTTTGCATATTTACGGAGTGTTTTTAGAAAAAGAAAAACGCCGTGATTTGGTTTTTGTTATTGGTGGCCTTTGTTTGTTTACTTATGCATTATGGATAGGTAATAAAATATTTACTCTGGCCATGGGTGGATTTATTCTGGCCAGTTTTGTAGAATTTATCGAAATTTTGACTGGCTATCACAAACATAGTGAAAAAAATGTTGAAGAATATAAAAATCCAAAATAATAAACTATGTATAAAATTATTGCTATCGGCGATGTAATTTTAGACACTCACGTCAAAATAGACGATGCTTCGGTGGAGTGTGATTTGGACGGACACAAATGCAAATTGTGTCTGGATTATGCTACCAAAATTCCGGTTACTGATAGTTTTCAAACTGTCGGCGGCAACCCGGCCAATTTAGCCTTTAGCACCACCAAATTTGGTTTAAACACTGCTATTTTGAGCACTGCTGGTGCTGACTCCAATGGAGAAATAATAATCGAAGCTCTTAAAAAATATAATGTCGATACTCAATATATTTTTCTAGATAAAAAAGCAAAAACTCGTTATTCGATTATTCTAAATTTTAAAGGCGAACGAACTATCTTATCCTATCACCAAAAAAGAAACTACGTCTGGCCAAAAGATTTTCCTACTACTGATTGGATTTATTTTACTAGCTTAAGTGAAGGTTTTGATTCTTTACAAGAAAAATTATTTAAATTTTTAGCCAAACATCCTTCTGTACGTTTGGCTTTTAACCCCGGATCTTTTCAATTAAAAAATAATTTGGAACTTACCAGAGCGGCGATGGTGAAAAGTGATTTGTTGATTGTGAATTTGGAAGAAGCCGAAAGATTGGCTGGTGTTGATTACAAAAAACTAAAATCTATAGACGGTTTAATCCATAAATTATTAGGGCTTGGAGTGCGCGAAGTGGCTATCACTGATGCCGCCCGAGGCGCTTGGGCTGGAAATAGCGAAGGTGTTTGGTGTCTAGATGCCTTTCCAGTACCAATCGTTTCCAAAACTGGCGCCGGAGACGCTTTTTCCGCCGGGTATTTATCAGCCAAAATTTATGGACATAATATGCCGACTTGCCTCACTTGGGGTATAGCCAATAGTTGTTCGGTGCTAGGACACTTTGGAGTCCAAAACGGACTGCTAGATAAAAACGGAATCAAAAAAATGATTGCAAAATTTTCTAACATTCAACCAACAGAAGTATAGATCAAAAACATTTTATTCTTGTGAATAAAAATCTATCTCGATGGTTTTGTGTATCCCCCTCAAACGATTCAACTCTTGCTTGCGCCCAACAAAAAATTCATGGGCACGTTTCACTTCTTCATGTGATATTTCCGGTGCCAACAGACACAAACCATGCTCAAACGCTTCTACTCGAGCACAAATTTCATCGGCCAATGTAGGGTGATCGTTTTCTTTTTTGGCTAAATCTTTTAAACGATTCAGATTGTGTTTTATATCTTCTAAAATTATTTTAAACTCTTGTAATTTATTTAAATAAAATTCTTTTTTGAGACCAACCACTTCTCTGATTGCAAATTCACGCACCTGTGCCTGCATATTTATTAAAGCGGTCGTCAGCAACATTCGTTGATCTTCGTCAAAATAATTGGCCAACTTGCCTGAATGAAAATCTTTTAAACTCAAACCAAGTTGTCGATATTCTAAATATTTTTCTTGCAAATCAGTCGGCAAATTGGCCAACAAAAACTGTTCACCAACTTTTTCTTCCACAACCGATAAGATTTCTCTAAAAGCCTGGTTCCACGGCCAAATTTCATAACCATAACGTATCATCATCTCTTCTAATTTTTCTAAACTAGTAGTATTTTCTTGAATATCTTTTAAATCTTTTTTTATCTGATATTTTAGATCTTCCGGAAAAAGTGGCGGGATATTATCCACCAATAGTTTAAACAAAGTCAGAGTAAATTGCATAAAATTATTATTTATTTTTTGAAGATATATAATACATAGTGATACCGGCCGCCACACTAACATTGAGACTTTTTTTCTTACCCTTCATATCCAATTCGATTTCAAAATCACAATATTTTAGCAAACTTTTGGTCACGCCGGTTTTTTCATTGCCAACAATCAAAGCTAAAGGAAATTGCGGTGTCCATTCATATATATTAACACTTTTTGATGTTTGCTCCAAGGCAACAATTTTATATCCCTGTTCTTTTAGTTTTTTTAACAAACGACCAGTTTGTTTCGCGTACTCCCACTGTACCCATTTTTCCGCCCCCAAAGATACTTTATCCAAACGTGGATGTGGTGGACAAGGTGTATAACCCGTTAAAAATATTTTATCAACTCCTGCTCCATCAGCAGTACGAAACATGGCGCCAACATTGTGGGCGCTACGAATATTGGGAAGAATTAAAACAAATTTTGGCAATGCAGAAACATTGTTTGTTTCCATAAAATATTATACAATAACAGAATTGTAGCTTACTTAGTATAAAAAATCAATCTAACACAACTTATATGCTTCAAATATTAACTGTTATTGCCCCACTATTTCTTATCATTTTTGCTAGTGCTTTGCTACAAAAATTCAAAAACATGGGAGAAAACTGGTCAACAGTTTTAAACGAATTCGCTCTAAAAATAGGACTACCCGTACTGATCTTTTCTGCGTTAGTCAAAACTCCATTTTCTTTTCAAGCAGAATCTACATTAATATTTTCCAATTCGATTTTTTTAATAATTAGTTTAGTACTAGCCGTAATAATTGGAAAAATTGCCGATTGGTTTTCAGCTCTATTGTTTTAATTCTTAACATTAATAATATTACCGGCTGGCTTTTAATTTGGTGTGAAATTTTCCGGGCTTATTCCAAAACAATTTTCCAGTTCAATAATCCAAGCTGCTATGCCGTTAGCCATCACTCCATTTGCATTAGCAGATAAATATAACTTGGATAAAGATTTTATTGCTCGTTCCATTATACTAAGTACGATACTTTCAGCAATATCATTACCATTTTGGATTTCTTTGTTGACAAAATAACTTTATTTTCCAATATAATCAATTTCGTTTTCATTCAAACGACGCAAACCGGTGTCGTTTTTTATCTCCTCATAAATATGTGCCACTAACCCTGGAACACGAGCAGTAATAAAAATCCCTTTCATAATATCCGGATCAAAACCCATATCAGCCAATATCGCCCCCATGGCGCCATCAATATTTAAAGGTAAATGTTTTGAAGAAAGTTTATTTAATTCTTTTTCAATAAACACGGCTGTTTTGCAAGCG
>JAVHOZ010000090.1:0-1396 GCA_036170335.1 Candidatus Magasanikiibacteriota bacterium
CAATTTCACAATTATTTGGTAGTTGTGATATAATAATTCCAGATAATATAATAATTATTGTATTTTATGGATGTTTCAAATGATAAGTTAAAGGAGTTGTTGGTCGTGCCAGGTTATATTTCGGAGACAGATTTTAAATCTGCTATGTTGGAAATTTCCGCTACTAAAAACATTTCAGATATATTATTAGACAAAGGTTTGATAGCAGACAAACAATTTGGTCAAATTGTAGCTGATTATATTGGTGTACCTTTTGTAGATTTGAAACAAACCTCAATTGTGCCAGAGATATTACACATTATCCCGGAGATAGTTGCCAGAAAACAACAAATAATTGCTTTTGCTAAAGACAAAGGTGGTTTAAAAGTGGCCACTTCGAATCCAACCAATACTGAAGAAATTAAATTTATTGAAAAAAAGAGCGGTGAACATGGGGTAGTTTATTATGCTACCTCACGAGATATCGCTCAGGCGCTAAGGTTGTATGCCAAAGATATTCAAAAAACATTTGACGAACTTTTGTCTGAGCAAGTAGAAACGGCTAGCAAAGGAATTGGTGGGGAAGTACCGTTGATCAAAATGGTGGATTTGTTTTTTGAATATGCGTATACTAGCAAAGCTTCGGATATCCATATTGAACCGCGCAACAAATCTTTTTTGGTGAGGTTTCGAATCGATGGCGTTTTGCATGATATATTAGAATTACCAAAAAATTTGTATGATCAAGTAGTATCAAGAATAAAAGTCTTGGCCAAACTTCGTACCGATGAACATCTTAGTGCGCAAGATGGTAAATTGCGTATAAAAATAGAACAAGAAGATATCGACGTACGTGTTTCTATTGTACCGATTGTAGCAGGAGAAAAAATTGTGATGCGTTTGTTGTCATCCCATTCTCGTCAATTGTTTTTGACGGATTTGGGTATGAGCGAAGCGGATTTGGAAAAAGTAAAAGCCGGTTTCAAAAAACCATACGGTATGATATTGGCTACTGGCCCAACCGGTAGTGGTAAGACTTCATCTATATATGCTATTTTGACTATTTTAAATACACGTGAAAAAAATATTGCTTCCATCGAGGATCCGGTAGAGTATGATATTGAAGCTGTCAATCAAATTCAAGTAAATGAAAAAACAAATCTGACTTTTGCCGATGGGCTGCGTTCAATTTTGCGTCAAGATCCGGATATTATTTTTGTGGGAGAAATTCGGGACAAAGAGACTGCTGGTATTGCGGTAAATTCGGCTACTACCGGACATTTGGTATTGTCGACACTTCATACCAATGATGCGGCGACTACTTTGCCACGCTTGATTGATATGGATGTGGAACCTTTTCTTATTGCTTCCACAGTGAATACTATTGTAGCGCAACGTTTGGTGCGTAAAATTTGTG
>JAVHOZ010000091.1:0-6914 GCA_036170335.1 Candidatus Magasanikiibacteriota bacterium
ATCATTTTTGCTGCTTATTCTATCACTACTTTTGCGACGAAACTAGCTCTCGGCCAATATACAAGTTATGACAATGCTGTCTGGATTGAACCGCCAAAACCAGTCACCAATCCGGCACCATATTAAAAAATAACTTTTAAAATTTCGTCTATTATTATATTGTTAGCTGGAGAGGCTGTCAAAATTGGGGGTAGTTTAATTTGTCGAATATTATTCCAAATTTCCGGCCAAAGATTGGCATCTTTCAACACTGTGCCTAGCCCAATCGAAGTAATATAATTTATATTTTTTTCTTCTTGTCCGGGGATGGGATTAATAAACAGCATTGGCTTATTCAAGGCAATACACTCACTAATTGCCATTCCTCCCGGTTTGGTTATTACTAGATCAGCCAGTTGTAAATATTTATGAATGTCATCAGTCCAGCTGATGATTTTTATATTCTTATTTTTTATTTTTTTATATTCTTGTAATAAATTTTTATTTTTTCCGCTAAGAGCGATGATAGTAATATCTTTTTCTTGTAATATCTTTTCCACCAGTTTTGTTGGATCGATTTTACCTTGTCCGCAAGGCATAATGGTGATTATTTTATTATTTTCGGTTATTTTTAATTTTTCTTTTATTAATTTTTTTTGAGCATTAGTGGTGTCTTGATAAAAAACAGGATCAATTGGAATACCACTAACTATGATATTGTTTTTTTCAGCTCCCAAAGCAATTAGTTGATCTTTGATACCAGCGTGAGCGACAAAATATTTTTGTTTATTACCAGTAAACCAAAGACGGTGGTTGTCATAGTCAGTAATAACAGTGGCGGAGGGTATGGTTTGATTAAAGGTATTAAAAATTTCTGCTGGAATAAAATGGGTAAAAATTATGGCGTCAGGTGAATATTTAACAATAAAATTTTGAAATTTTTTAGTGTTTAATTTCTTGTTTAAGGTAGTAATTTTGTCTAGTATTTTTGATCCGGTTTTTTTATCGGAGATATCATATAAGAGGCGATAAAGAGTAGGCATATTTTGGATAAGTAGATCGTAGGTTTCAAAAAATATTTTTTTGGATGCCGGTCCGACAAAATCCAAAAAATCCACCTGATCGGCGATAATTTGGGGGTAAAATAAATCAACTGCTTTTTTCAAAGCAGCCGCCGCGCGAGTATGACCGTTTCCGGCTGATACTGAGACAATTAAAATTTTTTTCATGGCCATAGGCCTATTTTACAAATCCACAATGGGGTGGCTAGAGAGAATCGAACTCTCGATAGCGGTACCACAAACCGCAGTTTTACCACTAAACTATAGCCACCCCACTATGGATTTGAGCTTATTTATATCACAGAAATGATTTTTTTTCAAGCCTTGTGACCCCGCTAGGAATCGGACCTAGATCTAAAACTTAGAAGGCTTTCGTTCTATCCATTGAACTACGGGGCCAAGTTATGTTGGCATATTAACTTATTTTTACAGAAAAATCAAGGTGTGATATAATAAATAGTGATTGGAGGAATTAGTCTCCAGGTAAAATATTTTTTTATTAAACTACACTTGACAATAATACATAATTATATTAAACTATACTTGTGTATAATTATATTATCTTATTCGTATGGATCAAAAGGATCTAATCAAGGTCATAGACTTTTGGCGTGAGAATCCTAAAAGCGAAACTTTGTTTGCGCGTGATTTGTTGTCCAAAATAAAATTGGATAACCCGGAAGTGGTGGATGTGATTGGTCCACGTCGTTGTGGAAAATCGTCTTTGTTGAAGCTATTGATTGCCAAGTTGCCAACTGATAGTTGGGTGTACATGAATTTTGAAGATCCGTTTTTTTTAACGAATAACTCCGCCCAAGTAATAGAAGAAATAGTTGAGGTTTTTCAGACAAATTTTTCTGATAAATTAAAATTTTTATTTTTTGATGAAATTCAAAATATTGCCAATTGGGAAAAAGCGATACGCAAATTGCGTGATAGCGGTCTTTATAAAATTTTTATAACCGGGTCGTCATCAAAACTTTTGAGTCGTGAACTTTCATCACTGCTGTCTGGTCGTCATCTTTCGTTTAATCTGCTGCCATTGTCGTTTGGGGAATTTTTGGTGTTTAAAAATTTTCCCATTAAAAATAAGCGTGATTTGGTAATAAAAGATAAAATGTTATTAAAATTATTTGATGAATTTTTGCAAATTGGTGGATTTCCACAAGCAGTTTTAAATAAAGCGCCTGAACTATTGAAACAATATTATAGTGATATTGTGCAAAAAGATATCGTAAACAGATATGAAGTGCGGGAAAAAGAAGTTCTAGAAAAGATGGGCATTTTTTTGTTGAGTAATTCCGGAAAGATTGTTTCGTTGTCATCTTTAAAAAAATTATATGGTATTTCTTTTCAGTTGGCTGCTACCTACGTAGATTATTTTAAAGAAGGGTTTATGGTATTTGAGGTACCGCAGTTTTCTTATTCTTTGAAAACACAACAAAAAGCTTTTAAAAAGATTTATGCTATTGATACCGGATTGTCCAATGCGGTATCTTTTCGTTTTTCAGAGGATAGAGGTAGATTGTTGAAAAATGTGGTGGCTTTGGAATTGTATAGGAAAAATGAACCTTTTTTTTATTTTAAACATATTTATGGGGAAGTAGATTTTTTAGTTCAAAAACAGCGTGGAAAATATGATATAATACAAGTGTGTTCTGATTTGTCAGATGAAAAAACAAGAAAACGCGAGATAAACGGAATAGAATTGGCGTTAAAAGAAGTAAAGGTGAATAAAATTTTTATTTTGACTGATAATAGTATGGAAAATATCAAAATCGGAGAACATATTGTACGAGTAATGCCAATTTTTCAATGGGTAATTGAATCAAATAAATTTTAATTTATGTCTATTTTTTTAAAAAGTTTTTTGAGTGTGTTTTTTGTTTCAATAATCTTGTCTTTTTTTATTACGAACACTTCTTTGGCCAATAACTATTCTCTAGATGTTTTTGCCAATAATGCTGGTTATAACTCTGCCGCCGCCAAAGCACCACTGGAAACTACAATTCAAGTAGTAATAAATGCGATTTTATCGCTGGCGGGTATTTTGTTTTTGATATTGGCGGTTTATGCCGGTATCCGTTGGATGACCGCTCAAGGCAATGCTGAAGCGGTAACCAAAGCCAAAGATACCTTGCAGGCGGCGGTGATTGGGATGGTGGTGATTGCGAGCTCTTATGCGATTACCAATTTTATTATGGGTAAGCTGCCTTCGACTGTGGAGGTGGCGGACAATTCGTCAGAAAATAATGAAACTCCAACTATACCCCCCCCAATTAGTAAAAAAATTGGTGGAGCAGGTTGTGCGAGTTCGGCAGAGTGTGAGAGTGGTGAATGTGTTGATAAAAAATGTAATGCTGTCTTGCCAAAATGTGTAACCGACGGTGATTGTACAGTTGTCGGAGATAAATGTGTTGGTGCGGTTTGTAAAAGTGCTAGTGCTGGGACTTCAAATGATTGTAAACCAGCTTGTGTCGCAGGACAATATTGTGATTCAGTGGGTGGAATAGATATGAAGCCGGCAGCAGATATGACACCGAAATGTGTACCAGGGTGTGCAAAAGATGCTGATTGTGTTGGAATCCCTGGGGTAGATAATAATAAAAGTTATTGCAAACCTGGTTTCCACTTATGTGAGTATCCTCCAAATCTTGGAACGCCATGTGGTCCAAGTGATATAGGGCAGTGTCAATATAATCCACCAGCTGGATATGGAAAATCTTATGATTCTGTAGCGCCAGCGTGTAGTTTGAACTTCAGTGTGAAGTGTTGGATTAAAACAGGCAAATGTGTTGACAATAGTTATTGTGCCGGTGTTTGCATTTTAGGTACGAACACATGTGATAACAGTCCTAAAGCGAAGTGTGAGAAAGTGACAACTAATTTTTGGGCAGGAGATAACGGTTGGCCAAAATGTTTTATTAAATCTGAATATGATTCTTGTAAACAAAAATCAGTAAAATGTATTTCTGATTGCAAGGCTCCCGTGGAAGAATGTATTGTGGAATGTAAAAAAATTTCAGCACAGCAAAAAAAATTTGAATGTTTTGACAAGTGTGCAAAAAAATTTCCAATTAAGAAACTTAACAGTTGTGAGTTTGGGAAATGTCCAAATGGATTGATAAGCTGTATTAATGACTTAACTCCTCAATAAAAAAGAGCCGCTCATTGACAAAAAACCCCAAATAAGCTATATTAACCCTACTTTAAATATTCCCGACTCAGTCGGGATCTGAACCAGTCAAGACATGCCTTGACTAGGCTCGGTAATTATTATGCATGTATGTTAGATATCAAGAAAAAACAGGCAGTAATTAAGAAGTTTCAGACTCACGCTGGCGATACCGGTAGTAGTGAAGTACAAATCGCTATTTTGACTACTGAAATAGAGGAACTCATTGGGCATCTGAAATTACACCCAAAGGATCACTCTTCTCGTCGCGGTTTGTTGCGTAAAGTTAGCGCTCGCCGTCGTTTGATGCGTTATCTAAAAAAAGAAAACGCTGAAAGTTACGAGGTTGTAGTCAAAAAACTCAAATTAAAAGGCGCTCGCGCCGTCGTCAAAACCGGTACTCAAGTAAAAGATGTTGAAGATATCGACGCTGAAGCAGAGATAATTAGCAAATTAGATGAAGATGGAAAATAAAAAAACTCACCCGCTCAAGCACCCCGACCAACGCGTTGGGGTGTTTATTGACGTTCAAAATATGTATTATAGCGCCAAAAACCTCTTTCATATGAAGGTGAATTTTGGCAATATTGTCAAAGAAGCCACGGCCGGTCGCAAACTTATCCGCGCCATTGCCTATGTAGTCAGTACCGAAGGCAAAGAAGAACAGCCGTTTTTTGATGCTCTCTACAACCTTGGCATTGAAACCAAATCTCGTCCGTTGCAGATTTTTTATGGTGGTGAAAAAAAGGCCGATTGGGATGTGGGAATAACGGTAGATGCGATTCGTTTATCACCTAGCCTAGACACTATTATCTTGGTTTCTGGTGATGGTGATTATTTGCCACTGGTAGAATATTTGCAAAATCAGGGTAAACAAGTAGAGGTGATGGCTTTTGGCAATACTTCTTCTAGTAAATTGCGTGAAGAAGCTGATGATTTTATCGATTTGGGCGGTGAAGAAAAAAGTAAATTTTTGATTGCCGAGCATGTGGTTAGTTCAGCTACCACAAAAAGATCGAATCAAAAAACTTTTACCCCAAAACCATATCCTACAAAAACGTACAGTCCAAAAGTTTTTACGCCAAAAACCTACAATCCAAAGTTTAAACAATAATTTAATTCACGAGGTTGGTTCAAGGACACACAGACCTATCGAGGTCTCTAGCTCTTGAGTCAACTTCAGAAAGAAAAATATATGGAAAATAAAAAATGGTCCATGGACTGGGGTGGTAGAACTCTGTCTGTGGAAACTGGCAAATTGGCTCTTCAAGCCAATGCTTCTTGTATTGTGCAATATGGTGACACTGTCATCATGGCGACTGCAACAATGAGCAAAAAAACTCGCGATGGGATAGATTTTTTCCCACTGATGGTCAATTTTGAAGAAAAGTTGTATGCCGCTGGAAAAATAAAAGGCAGTCGTTTTATCAAACGTGAAGGCCGTCCAACTGAAGAGGCAACATTGTCCAGTCGTTTGGTAGATCGCACTGTTCGTCCGTTATTTGATGAAAAAATGCGCAACGATATTCAAGTTATTTTGACTGCTCTTTCTTATGATGGTGAAAACGATTCACAGATTCCAGCTTTAATTGCCGCTTGTACTGTGTTATCTATTTCTTCTATTCCTTGGAAAGGAAATGTGGCTGGTTTGCGCGTGGGACGATTGGCTGGTGCTTGGAAAATGAATCCAACTCAACAAGAACGTCTTTTGAGTGATGTGGATATCGTGGTTGCTGGTAATGTTGATGGAGTAATAATGGTAGAAGCTGGTTGTAAAGAATGTAGTGATGCCGATGTGGTTGAAGGTATCAAATTTGGCGGTCAACATTTACAACCAATTTTGGATTTTATTGCTAAAATTACCGCTGAGGTTGGTCTTGTAAAACAAGATCTAAATAATAATTTAAGTGAAAAAGAAACTTTGTTGCGCGCTACTGAAAAAGAAGTGGATGCTTTTGTGGCTTCTAAATCTGATGAATGGATTTTTGGTGTTGTTAAAAAGAGTCGTCAAGAACGGGTAGTCATGATAGATAAATTTTCTGAAGCAATTGCTGAATTGTTGAAAACAAAAGAAATTGCCGAAGATATTCAAAAAATAATTTTGGGTCGTGTAAAAACTTATGTTGAAAAATATATTACTCTGAGAATTTTGGACAAAGAACAACGTTTGGATGGTCGCTCTTTGACTGAAGTTCGCGATCTCAGTGTTGAAGTAGGTTTGTTGCCACGTACTCACGGTACCGGTTTGTTCCAACGCGGTGACACTCAAGTATTGTCAGTTGTAACTTTGGGCTCTCCCGGTGATGTGCAGACCCTAGACACTATGGAAGAAGAAGGTACCAAACGCTATATGCATCATTATAGTGATACTCCAGCTACATATGGCGAGACTGGTCCACTACGTGGTCCGGGCAATCGCGCTATCGGTCACGGAGCATTGGCGGAACGTGCTCTTGAACCAGTGTTGCCAAGTGTCGAGGATTTTCCATATGCAATGCGGGTAGTGTCTGAAGTTTTAGGCAGTAATGGTAGTAGTTCGATGGCTTCAACTTGTGGATCTACTCTTGCTCTCATGGATGCCGGTGTACCTATCAAAAAACCGGTTGCTGGTATTGCGATGGGTCTAGCTAGTGATGATATGGGACGCTGGAAAGTTTTGACAGATTTGCAAGATGTGGAAGATGGTCCAGGCGGTATGG
>JAVHOZ010000092.1:0-6754 GCA_036170335.1 Candidatus Magasanikiibacteriota bacterium
ACCCACGCCTACTCTTTTGGAGAGAGCAGTACTACCATTATACTACGCCCCTATATTCTCTGCAAAAACACTATACACTATTTTTTATTCTTTTACCACTTTGTCTTTCTTCAATATCACCACATACATCAAACCGGCAAACACTACCACAAACACCCAATTTAGATACAAACTCGGAGAAACCTGAGACAAAATCAGCGGAAATGTTATCGTGAACAGTCCAACGGTACATACTTCTTTAAATTTCCAATTCAACTTTTGTTGTTTGGAAATAGCGTAAAACAACAAGCTAAAAAACAATATATTGAGCAAATTACTAACGAATAAAAATATAAATAACACCACAAAACTAACCACTGTAATTATCCAAATCATTTTGTCGCTAAAAAATAAATCAGCCTTTTTCAAAATTTCTGTGCGATCGGTTTGGTAATCACCAAAATCTTTCATCGTCTGACTTTTGATAGATTTGTCTTGCGCGTCATAAGCAGTAAAGGCATCTTTAGTTATCAATATTACCGACCGTCCGTCTTGTTTGACAAAACTGTCTATACTCACCGTGCCGGTCGAAACAGTGTCAACAACTACTGCTAATTTTTCGTAATTTTTTATATATGGCTGGATCAAACCATTCACCTGCAACTGTCCATTTTTAACTTCCGCCTGAAATTCCGGCAATTCACTATAAACAGTTTTTTTAATATCTGGAGCGACATCAAAGTATTTAAAACCCAAAGAGATCGTAGACAATCCAGCCACCAAAATTATTAACAGAAAAAAATAGCCCCAAGCCAAGCTCGAATTACTCTTCTGGTCACGAAGCCATTTAAAATTATACAAACTATTATATAGAGTGGTAAAAAAACTCATAAACCAAAAGGCTTATTTTGTTTCTTTAAAATCGTTGTGTTTTTTACAATGCTTGCAGTGTTTTTTTAGTTCTAAGCGTGTCTTTATCTTTTTGTTGCGAGTTGTAAAATAACTCACACGCTTACATTCTGAACACTCCAATTTTGCCAATTTCTCTTGTGACATATGTTCGATTAATAATTTATTTTGGTGGGCAGCAGAGGATTCGAACCTCTGACCCCCTCGGTGTAAACGAGGTGCTCTAACCAACTGAGCTAGCTGCCCAAAAGAATAGCCATAATATACCTAAAAATATAATTTTAGTCAATGGCTATATGTTAAAAATTATTTTGCCAAATTTTTGGCATAGTCATAAATATCCGGATAACCATGGACTTTTAGCCAATACCACCACTCGATTCCCCACAAATAGGCACGAGAAAAACCGGTTTGTTTGGCAAAATATAAGTTCTTTTTTAAACGATCAAGATTCATGGTTTTAAATTGTTCAGCTACATTATTATCTGAAATAGTATGATTGGCTACCCAAGGTTCGGCTTGTAATTCGGCTACATAGGTTTGATTTAAATCTCGTCCGTGCCAAAGCGCCCGCAATCGATAGGCGCTAGCCGGTAACCAATTGTAGGCAAAATAACCAAGATGTTCATTCCAGACAATCCGATAAATCGTCGTACCAAACAGATCGCCAGCTTTAATCGTTTTACCCCACATACTAAGCTCCCCACTATCGGTCACCAACACCGGATGGTTTTTGTCTAAATTTTTTACAGCATCAATTTCTGTTTTTAATTTTACCGAATCCAATTTGTGACAAACTTTTCCAAAAGCCAAAAACGGTTCATTTTCTACTTGCCAAATTTCCAAAGCGGGATGATTGGAAAAATGTTGAGTAGTATTTTTTAAAAAATTATTTAATGCCAAAAAATATTCATCGTCGGATAATTTTTCTGACCAAACCGGTACATTGCATTCCGGCCATCTGGGAGTCTTTTGACCCAAAGCCAACACCACTTTGACATTGCGTTTGGCTGCTTCACCCATTAAATAATCCAATTCACTAAAATCAAATTTACCTCGCTCTTTTTCAATCTCATCCCAACGAGCGGTCAAACGCAAATAACGAAAATTCCAATCATCCAAAATTACTTTGTAAGTTTTTTTTGTGTCCAAACCCAAATAACGAGTATATTCAGGACTAAATGACGCGCCCAAAATCATTTTTTCATTTCTCAAGGTAGCCAGATACCAAAAATTTATTCCTATCAAAAAAAATATTCCCAAAATTATATAAACTATTTTTAACCCACGCATATTAAACTAATAAAATTAAACCAAACATAATAATTGTCACCGCTAGTAATTCTTGCGCTATTTCTCCACGGGCATAATCTTCCTTAAACTTCTTTGGCCAAAATTTACTAAATAACAAAACTAAAATTATCAAAAAGGCATATTCCAAACCATTTAAGGCGTTGACTAAGGATACACTGCCGATAGCCATCGCATACTGCACAATCACCACCCCTACGGTACCTAAAATTTTATCGATTACCACTAAAATAATATTATCTTTTTTGCTTTTAACTGATAAAAATTTGTTTTTAATTTTATCCAAAATAGTATTTTTAAAAAGTACGCATTGCACGGTTGGGTGCAATAAAAAAATTAATCCAAATATTCCAGTAGAGGCTCTCGTCCAAATAAAACCACTAAAAAAATCATAGTTAATATAAATATATTTTGCGCTAACATGTGAAACTGCAAATAATAATCCGGCCACAATCCCCCATACCATGCCACCATGCCAGCCGGAATGTTGCTTGCTTTTTTCAAAAGAAACTATTAGTGAACCAATTATCAATAAACCGGAGGCAACCAATTGACGAATAGTTAAAATTTCTGATAAAAATAAATTACTAAACAATAACACAAATAAAGGTGTAGCCGCACCTATCAACGGACCAACGTGGCTAATCTCGCTTTTTTCAAAACCCAAAAACATTGTCCACAGTGCAAAAGCAAAAGCCAAACCGGACAATATTGCCATCGCCCAATCAAATGGTGTCTGTAAAAAAGTTACCCCAAATGGCACCAACAATAAAAGTGGTAAAACAAAAATAGACGAATAAAAAGTATACAAAACCGGTTGGACTTTGGCCGACGATAATAAATATTTATCCATTATCGCCACCACCGCTAGAATTGCGTATCCAATTATTGAAAGTATGAGCCACATAAGCTATTTAAACTATTTATTTGACGCCTCACATATATTAATTTTCTTGCGCTCAAACTTGCACCGAATTGAATGTATTGCAGACAAGCCGGTTTGGTTCTCGGTGCTTCGAACAATTCGCGCGGCGAAAATCAATATACGTTCGGCTAGAATTTAACTAATCTTAATTATATCACAAAAAACATCGCGAACCAATCAAGTACTTGCGATGTTTAAAATAATTCCATGTCCAATATTTATTTCACAAAAAAAACAAACATTGGACATGGAGAGTAGTGCGCAACTACCAACCCCAGAGGTCTGTAAAAACCAGATGGTTCTTCGCTAGCGCTCGGTCCAAGCCTGCTCGCGGCGAGACTGCTGCGCCTCATGCCGCAGATTCGGCGGCAACATCGCTAGAGCCTGACGACGCTGCTTGCCACTGCCATACACTGCAATGCGCAGAAGAGACTCCGTACTAGCGGACTGCATAGCCGATGATGGCCACTGCGCAGGCTGGTTTTGAATCAGACCTTGAGAATTGGCGGTGAGTTCAGATTCAGATAGAGACATGAATTACCTCTTGAGCAAAGATAGCAAAATCCCCATCATCAGGCAAAGTTACCAAAGGACGGGAAAATATTTTCCAAATTTTAGACAATATTTTCCCGCTCTTTAAACAAACTTTGCTTTTTGCACACTACTCTAAATTGGAAAGAACTACCTCATAAAAAATCACCCTAACCGGATGGTCAAGATGATCTGAAATGCTTTTTTAAACTTTTATTAGGCATTGTTATAATCACCTTTTGACCATACGAAAAAACGGCACAATGTTGTGATGTTCTTAATAATCAAATTGTAATTATAATTATTTAGCATAATATTTATTATTACAAAATATTTTTTAACTGTCAATAAAGTTATCCACACTAAACTTTCTTTTCTAATTTTAAACCGGCACCAGTATAACGATTGGCCGCATTCCAGAGCAACCAACCGGCATTGGGATATTTTTCCACAACGTCTATTTGCGCACGAATATTTTTTGCTCCATACACTGCTCCAATATTAAAGGCTTGAAGCCAAGGTCGTACTTGTGCTCGCTTATCTACAAACAGAGGTGAGCCTTTTTTCATGCCACTGTCTATGACTTTACCTGGATTAGTGGCTGGATTAACCAAACCCAAATGCCCTTTGGCATAATGCGACGGATACATCATCGGAGAAATATAATCTACTTTGTCGGTGGCGCCAGCAATCGTTTGTCCAATAGACATCCCAGTAAAATTTTCCATCACTAGTCCAAAAAAATCTACTGATATATATGCCGGTTCATCTTTTAATTGTTCTGACAAAAAACTGAAAAAGTTTGCCATCACACTATTACGTTCCTTGATACCCGGGATAACGGCACTGGCCATATTTCCATCGGTCGGAAAACGTACATAATCAAAATTCACTTCATCAAAACCAAAATCTATCACCTCTTTGGCAATGGCCACATTGTAATTCCACAAATCTTGACGAGTGCTATCTACCCATGCCAGACCTTTTTTATCATGCCAAGTTCCACCTTGTTTATTTTTTATTGCCCATGCCGGTTTTTTTTTGGCTAGAACCGGATCTTGAAAAACTGTTTGTCGAGCAATCGCATAAATATTATGTTCGTGCAATTTGGCAATTAATTCTGGAATATTTTTTAAAACAATTCGCTTGGTTTTTAATTCTTTAATAGCTGATATTTGACTATCATACAAAATATAACCGGTATAGTCTTTAATATCTATCACTACCGCATTGAGTTCTGTTTTGTCTATCAAACGAATCATCTCATCCATTTTTTTATTATTGTTGGCTGAACTGGCGGTGAGGTAAATCCCCTTAACGATTTTTTGTGCTGATTTCACGCGTGGTGGCAAAACTACTGGAGCCAAAACTGGCCTACTAGATGACGACGTCGCCAAAACTCCAGCCAATTGACTAACCGCTTGAGCTTTAATTGGTGAACTATGATAAAAAAATATCACCAAAACAGTTAGCCAAACCAATGGTAAACCAAAAACCAATATTTTCCATAAATAACCATTTTTCTGCATAATGACGCAGTTTTCTTTAATTTGTATTTTAATTATACCACAGCTGGCCAAAAGCCCCTACCCCCTATTGACAAAACCAGCGTTTTGTGCTATTATTTAGAGTTTTATTTATGTAAGCCAAGCCAAATATGAAGATTGCTATGATCGGACAAAAAGGCATACCGGCAATCTACGGCGGCGTGGAACGTCACGTGGAAGATTTGTCGCGCGAATTGGTCAAACAAGGCCATGACGTTTTGGTGTACGCCCGTGCTTGGTACACATCAAAAGCTTTAAAAAATTATCACCGTGTAAAGATTATCCATACCGCTGTTATCCACACCAAACATTTGGATGCAATTTCTCATACCTTTACTGCCACCCTAGATGCTTTGCGTCGAAATTGTGACGTTATTCATTATCATGGAGTTGGTCCATCCCTATTAGCTTGGATCCCAAGAATTTTTGCGCCAAAAATAAAAGTAGTCGTTACTTTTCACTGTATTGATCGCTACCATCAAAAATGGGGCGCAATTGCCAAATTTATGTTGTGGCTCGGTGAAAAAACCGCTTGTACTTTTGCTCATCAAACGATTGCTGTTTCCAAAACCATTCAAAGTTATTGTTTGAATGAATACCATACTAAGACAGAATATATTCCCAACGGTGTGGTTGTTTCCAAAAATAACGACTCCGGTTTGTTGGAGAAATATAATTTGGAACCAAATAAATATATTTTAATGGTATCTCGTTTAGTGCGTCACAAAGGTGTTCACTATTTATTGGAGGCTTGGCAAATGGCTCGTGCTCAAAATCCTGAATTGTTAAAGAATTACAAATTAGCAATTGTTGGTGGTAGCACTTTTACCGATGACTATATAAAAGAATTACATTATATTGCTCGTGGCGACAAAAGTATTGTCTTTACCGATTGGTTACATGGACAAATTTTGGAAGAAACTTATGCCAACTGCGCTCTCTATATAAATCCATCAGAAAATGAAGGCATGCCGATAACTGTTTTGCAAGCAATGGCTTATGGCAAACCGGTATTGTTATCGGATATTCCAGAACATCAAGAATTAATTGGTGATCGCAACTTCTTGTTTCACAACGCCAGCATCGTTGATTTGGCTGATAAAATAACCAAATTGATTAAAGATGAAAATTTGCGCCTGACCGCTGGATCGGAAAATAAATTACTCACCAAAAAAAGTTTCAACTGGAACGACTTGAGCCAAAAAACTTTGGCTGTTTATAACACACAAAAAAAGACCAAAGCGGCTCGTCTTAAAACTATACGTGCTTAACAAAAAAATCGGGATAAGTAATCCCGATTTTTTATTTTTCCGCAATCGCGATCAAATTTCGTCCGCTTCGTCCGTCAGTATTATTTTTAATATCATCATAAAAAAGTTCTATTTTTTTGAAACCGGCTTTTTCCAACAAACCTTTTAATTCGTCATTGGTGAAATGATGATAATATCGCTCCGTCAATATTTCGCCTTTATTATTTTTCCACGGAATTATATAATCATTATCCCCTACTTTTTTCCAATCTTTTTGCAATTTACTTTTTGCCCAATCCGAT
>JAVHOZ010000093.1:0-1355 GCA_036170335.1 Candidatus Magasanikiibacteriota bacterium
TACCTGCCGGAACTTTTATGTTTGCGGCATTTTTAATATCCGTTATTTCGTGCGGTTCTTTAAACACCTCGGTCATTTCTTCGGCATCGGCTAAATCTTCATAAATATGTTGAATAACCCGGCCAAACTCCCAGCTGTAATTTATAACTATAATTACATACGATTGTATTAAAACAAAATCGCCGATGGTTAGCCGTCCCACCTTCCATAACCCAACAGCCAAATAAAGAATCCCGATTTCTAACACCAAAGTTAAAAAACCCTGGGCTGCTTCGTAAATATTTCCCAAATTCCAAGTAAGCGCGCGCAATCTCTTTACCTCGCCAACCGCCTTGCCAAAATTTTTAACTTCGCGGAAAAAACCGCCAAACAATTTAACATTGACATTGTTGGTAATAGTATCTGCCAAAAGACCGGTGGCTTTTGAATCAGCTTCACTGCGTTCTATATCATAACGAAGTTTATACCTGGTAAAAACTAAATTGACAATAAAAAAAGTTACCAGCCAAATTGCAATTCCTAAACCTAAAGCAAAACTCCTTTTTGTAAGCACAAAAAGAATGATACTAATAGTCGTCACAAGACGAACTATGTTAAAGAAAAACCGATCAGTGATGTCTTCAAACGCGCGCGTAAAACGATTTACTTTTTTTACCAGCGATCCGACAAAGTTGTTATTAAAATAAGCAAAAGAATGTTTGTGTAAATACTTAAAACACGAATCTGATAAATCAGCCATGATTGATGTTTGAAAATAGGTAACGAAAAAAGTAACAAATCGCCAAAATGTCCAACCGAGCAATCTAATGCCGGCTATAATGAACAGTGTATGCACAAGGCCGACTACCAAAACGTCTCTTGCTTGCGTCTGAGTAAAAAGATCAAAAAATTTCTTGAAATACAACGGCACCACTGACTCTGTGGCAGCTTCTCCCACTACTCCAAACAACACAATAAGCCCGGAAATGTAATGTTTCCGGATTTGTTGCCAATATAATTTTAGGGTTAATTTTGTGTTAATTTTCATAGATATACGTATTGCCGCGCAATAATAGCGTGGCAATTCTACTATAGAAGACGCAAAAATAGCCAAATTGTTACAAAAATAGCTAATTTTACAGAGAAGTTAGCGAGAACGATTATTTTTCACCGCATTCGCAACCGCAAGTTTTGTCACACTCGCAACAGTGAGAACAAAGGCTTTCGTTGCAGAGACAACTTTCCCCCGGTTCTTCGAGTGGAAGGCTGCATTTGGTACACTTGTCCATACGTTTTTATAAAAATATTAATTGATAATAAGATTATACCAAAATCAAAAATCCGGGACAAGCGTGTATTTTTTAAATGTCAATACC